>NZ_JAWJTG010000017.1:0-79255 GCF_032911605.1 Stenotrophomonas mexicanensis | reverse complement strand
TCATTCGATATCTGACAGATGTGTCGACCAAGGTCGACACCTACCAACAGCCGCGAAGATCTGTCAGAGGTGGGGCGGTGTCGGACTGCGGGGTGTCAGCCGCATGGATGCGGCTGCCAAGCTTACAGGGATGTACTTGCAGCGTCCCCGCACTCCGATACCGTCCCGCCAACCCACGGAATGCCCGCTTTGGCTTTGGCTGTTGCCGTTGCATTGAGCAGGGTGCAGGGCTGCAAGCCCTGCAAAAAACACCCTCACTTCACCCAGCTGTCGATCTCGCCGTGGGCGAACGGCCCCAGCTTCGCCTTCACCAGCCGGCCCTGTGCATCGAACAGCACGCTGTAGGGCAGCAGGCCCTGCGTATTGCCCAGCTGCACGCTGGCATCGCGTGGCCCGGGTGTCTCGATCACGATCGGGTAATCCACCGGTACCCGCTGCAGGAAACCGCGCACGTCTTCCGGCGTATCCAGCGCCAGGCCAAGAACCTGCACACCGTTGTCGCCCTGGGTGTGGGCAAAGCGCGCCAGTTCAGGCATTTCTTCAACGCAGGGCGCGCACCAGCTGGCCCAGACATTGATCAACAGCGGGCGGCCGGTAGCGTGCTGGCGCAGGTCCAGCGGTCGGCCTTCAAGATCGGGCAGCGACAGCGCGGGCAGGCTGTCGCCGACCTGCAGGGCGGGTGCCACCGCCGCCACCGCAGGCGCCGCTGGCATGGCCTCAGGCGCAGCCGGCGCGGGAGCCAATCGATGCCCGGCCCACAGGCCGAGGCCGGCGGCCAGCACCGCTGTCCACAGCAGCGCTGGCCGTTGCCACTTCATCGTGCGGTGCGCAGCAGCGCTTCCTCGACCACCGCCTGGGTCAGCAGGGTCGGCAGCACGGTCGGCGGTGCGCCGGGGCCGTACACCACGTACAGCGGCACGCCCACGGCCTTGTGCTCTTCCAGGAACGTGGTGATCTGCGGATCGACGTTGGTGTAGTCACCGCGCATGTACACCGCGTTGGTGCGCTTGAGCAGTTCCTTGAACTCTGGGCGCGACAGCACGGCGCGCTCGTTGGCCTTGCAGCTCACGCACCAGTCGGCGGTCATGTTCACGAACACCACGCGGTTGTCGGCGCGCAGGCGATCCAGCAGCTGCGGCGAGTATTCGACCACGTTGTCAGTGGCCGCCTGTGCGGCACGCGCCGGCGCTGCCAGCTGGGTCACGCCCCAGGCCGGAACCAGTGCACCGATCGCCAGCAGCACGCCGAGCAGGGTGACGGCGCGCGAGCCGGTCCAGCGGTTGCGTTCAAACAGCCACAGACCGAAGGCCAGCAGCAGCAGGCCACCCAGCACCAGCGCCATGCCGTCCACGCCGCGCTGCTTGCCCAGCACCCACAGCAGCCACAGCACGGTGGCATACATCGGGAAGGCCAGCACGTGCTTGAGCGTTTCCATCCACGGGCCCGGCTTGGGCAGGCGGCGCGCCAGCGCCGGCACGAAGCCGATCAGCAGGAACGGCAGGGCCAGGCCCAGGCCGAGGAACAGGAACACGGTCATCGCCTTCAGCGGCGGGGCAATGAACGCGTAGGCAATCGCGCCGCCCATGAACGGGCCGACGCAGGCACTGCCGACCACGCAGGCCAGCGCACCGGTGAAGAAATCACCGGCCGGGCCACTGCGGCTGGCCAGCGACTGGCCGAGGTTGCCGATGCCGCCGCCCAGTGTGAACACGCCGGACAGGCTCAGGCCCACCGCGAACATGATGTAGGCCAGCGCCGCCACCACGCCCGGGTGCTGCAGCTGGAAGCCGATGCCGACGGCGTTGCCGATCGCGCGCAGGCCAACCATCAACGCACCGATCACCGCGAACGCGGCCAAGACGCCCAGCGTGTACCAGAGGGCATGGCTGCGCGCGCGCTGCGGGCTTTCGCCACTCTGCGCCAGGCTCAGGACCTTCAGCGACAGGATCGGCAGCACGCAGGGCATCAGGTTCAGTACCAGGCCACCGGCCAGCGCCAGCAGCAGGACCCATACGAACGAACGGTCCGGATTCGGCGTGGTCACCGGCGGTCGCGTGCGCAGCGCGTTGTCGCCCTGTGCATCGGCGGCGAACTCACGGCTGGCGGTGCCGTCACCTGCAGCAGGGGCCGTTGCATCCGTATTGGGCACGGTTGGCAGCAGGCGCAGCGGCGCGCCGTTGGCGGCTTCGCGTGGTGCGCCGTTGGCAGCGGGCAGCGGGCTGATCACTTCATTGCGCGGTTGCGCCTGGTCGGCGCTGCTGCTGACCTTCCCGGCCGGAATGGACAGCTTCACCCGGCGGGTCATCGGCGGGTAGCAGATGCCATCGGTCTGGCAACCCTGGAAGGTCACTACCAGAGTGCTGTCGACCGCATCGGCGATGGAGCGGCGCAGCGGCAGCGGCACTTCCACCTGGTTGAAGTACACCGAGACATCGCCGAAGTGTTCGTCGCGATGCGACTGTGCGGCAGGCCAGCGCAGCTTGTCGGCCAGCACCCCGGTGCTGCCGTCCAGCTTCACCGAAGTGCGGTCGCGATACAGGTAGTAGCCCGGCGCCGGGCTGAAGCGCAGCAGCAGGGTATTGCCGTCGCCGGCGATGGCGTCGAAGCCGAACGCCTGCTCCGACGGCAGCGGCAGCGCCTGGCTGTTGTTGGCCGCGCCCGGCAGGCGCAGGCCACCGCTGTTGCCGGCACCGGCCAGCGGGTTGTTGAACGGGCTTGCGGCACCGGCACGCGCGGCAGGCACCGCGGCCGCCGCACCGGCACCGGGCAGGGTGACCTGCACCACGCGCTTCTGCGGCGGGTAGCAGACACCGGCATCGGCGCAGCCCTGGTAACGCACTTCCAGGCTGATGGTGCCGGCGGCGTCGGTCGGCGTGCCGGGCAGGGTGGCCTGCAGGCGTTCGCGATAGGTTTCGACTTCGCCGAAGAAATCGTCGTGGTGCTTGTCGCCCTTGGGCATCTGCAGCGCGCCGGCATTGAAGGCCGGATCCGCCTTGACGCTGGTGCGGTGGCGATACAGGTAATAGCCCGGTGCGATCTTGAACTGCAGTTGCACCTGGCCACGCTCGGCGGCGGTCGCGGTCAGTGCGAACGCCTGGTCCACCGGCAACAGGTCTTTCTCATCCAGGGCGAACGCCGGCAGCGAGAGCCACAACAGGGCGCACAAGGCGGCGCCACGCGCAAACAGAGTCTTCAATCAGTGTCCTCCCGGGTCTGTGCCCGGATCCAGTCCAGATACGCCGGCAGGCCGGCCCGGGTTTCGACCGCGATGCACTCCGGGAGTTCATACGGATGCAGTTCGACGATCCGGGCAATCGCGTCATCGACGCGACTCGCGGTGGTCTTCACCAGCAGCTGCAGCTCGGGGTCGGTGGTCACCTCGCCCTGCCAGCGGTAGGTCGACTGCGCGCCATCGAGGCGGGTCACGCACGCGGCCAGGCGCTCGCCGACCAGCGCGTGCGCGATGCGCTCGGCACTGGCCCGGTCCGGGCAGGTGGTCAACAGCAGCAGGACGGGATCGACGGTCGACATGACCGTCGAGTATAGGGCCGCCGCCGGGTCAGGGCCCGGCGGCGGCAGTGGACCGCTGCGTTGCGCGGTCAGTTGGCCAGCTGGCAGGAGGCCGGCTTGGCCGAGGTGAACAGGCCCGGGGTCGCCCACTCGGGGTGGTCGATGAACGGGTTGCGGTTGCCCTGGAAGCTGTAGATCACGTCGTTGCGGGTACGCTCGGCTTCATCCGGCGGATCGGACAGGTGCCAGTCGATCAGCGTCGAGAGCAGGCCCATGTAGGCCGGCGAACTGCTGGTCTTGACGATCCTGCTGCGGTCGTCGGTCAGCTCCAGGTCCGGCTCGGACTGGCCGGTGGCCGCATCCTTGCCGCCCTCGTAGCGGATCGCCATGTACATCACCGCACGCGCCATGTCGCCCTTGCGCTTGCCCCACACCTCGAAGGTGCCGGTGTTGCCGTCCGGCGTGCGCACCCAGTTGGAGTTGCCCGGGTAGCCGCCGCTGCCGCCGCCCTGGCCGTTGTTGGCCTCGGTGGCACGTTCGCCGCAGTTGGCGTCGCATTTGCCGAACGGCTTGTTGCCGCGATCGGCGTTCCACTGCGCGTCGGTCAGGTACAGCATGTGGGTGTCGGTGTACGGCGCGTACGGCAGGCCCTTGTCGCCGGTGGTGCTGGCAAAGCCCAGCGAGTTCGGCCAGGTGTGCTCGCGGTTGTACTTCAGGCCGCCGCCGCTGCCGGCGCGGTCGGTCACCTTGGCGTAGCTGCGGTTGCGGTACGCATCCAGGATCCTGCCGCTGTTGTTCGGATCCTCGTCGGCGATTTCCAGGATGGTCCAGGTGCTGGTGCCCGAGCCGCTGTACGGGTAGGCGGTGTGGCCCTTGATGGTGGCGTGCAGCGAGCAGCGCAGCTGGCTGGGGCTGCTGGTATTGACCTTGGAGTAGTAACCGGCCGGCACGCCCGGGTTGCCCGGGTCCGGATTGCCGCCGGTGCTGGCCACGGTGAAGGCGATGCGGCTGTCGGCGGCGGGGTGCGCCCCCTGCAGGTCGGTGATGCGCGCGGCGCGGATGTCGAAGCGGCAGGCTTCACTGGCCACCAGCGCGGTGTTGGTGGACAGCTTCACGCTGCGGCCGCTGGCCGGGAAAGTCAGCGGCACACTGCCGGAGGTGCCGCAGCTCAGGGCGAAGGCGCCACTGGCCAGGTTCACCGTCTCGCTGAACACCACTTCCAGGTCGGCGGCGGCCGGGAAGGTACTGCTGCCCTGCGCCGGGGTGGTGGTGGAGACCGACGGCGGCGTGTTCGGGCCCGGGGTGCCACCCCCGCTGAAGGTCTGGCCGTTGTTGCAGCTGCCGAAGGTCTGCCTGGCCGATTCGGCCCAGGTGAAGTGGGCGTACTGGCTGCCGCTGCCGGTCAGCTGCAGCGAGGTGCCCGGGGCCGTGCTGTTGGTCTCGGCCACCGGAATGTTCTGGCTGGTCATGCCGGCGGCAGGGCCACCGGAGGCGGTGATGGCGCCCTCGTAGCTGAGGAACTGGACCACCTTGCCGCTGGCATCGACCAGGGCGATGCCGTCGTTCGGGCCGTTCTGCAGGCCGTTGGTCGGGTAGCCGACCACGGCCAGGGTGGCGCTGCCGCAACCCGCGGCGGTGCCGGCCGGGACCGGATTGTTGGCGTAGACCGTGGCGGCCGAAGGATTGCTGCCGTTGTAGAGATAGAGGCGGTAGCCGGACAGGTCCTCGCCCGCGGTAGCGACCACTTCGATGGCTTCGCCGACGTCACCGGCGGCGGTGCTGTCGTCGTAGTGCAGTTCGTTGATGAAGACTTCGGCCTGGGCCGGCGCGGCGGCCAGCGCCAGCAGGCAGGCGGCGGCAAGCGGGGACAGCAATCGCATCGACTACTCCTTGTGATTGGGAATCCGCGGCCGAGCCTAAGGCCGATCCAGTGACACTTTGTCGTAAATGAACGTCAGATATCTGACAGTGCGACGCGAGTCACCAAAAGTCGAGGATTCCAGAGACAGGGTTGCCGCGTTGCACCGGCATCCAGGCCTTCACATGGGCGCAGATCGAGTGGGCCCGGGGCAGTGAAATTTTTTCCGCGAGCGGCCTTGAAAGGTCCGGGGCCAGCTCCATCTCTGTCCTGCTCCCGATTCATCGGGCTTTTTCGCGAGCAATGCTGGCAGTCACCTGGGGTGAGTGCTAACATCGCCAGACTTTTTCAGACCAATCAATAACTTAAGAGGTCTCTCATGAGCATCAAGCCGCTGCACGACCGCGTTGTGGTCAAGCCGATCGAAGCCGACGAAATCTCCGCCGGTGGCATCGTCATTCCGGATTCGGCCAAGGAAAAGTCCACCAAAGGTGAAGTCGTGGCCGTCGGCCCGGGCAAGCCGCTGGACAACGGCAGCGTGCGCGCTCCGTCGCTGAAGGTCGGCGACAAGGTCATCTACGGCCAGTACGCCGGCAGCTCGTACAAGAGCGAAGGCGTCGAGTACAAGGTCCTGCGCGAAGACGACGTGCTCGCCGTCATCGGCTGAGCCTCGGCGCGACCTGTTTCAACCTGATCCCCAAATCCCAGCCGCCGGGCATCGTCCGGCGCTACCAATGAGGTAATTGCAATGGCTGCCAAGGATATTCGTTTCGGTGAAGACGCCCGTTCGCGCATGGTGCGCGGCGTCAACGTTCTCGCCAATGCCGTCAAGGCCACCCTGGGCCCGAAGGGCCGCAACGTCGTGCTGGAAAAGAGCTTCGGCGCGCCGACCATCACCAAGGACGGCGTCTCCGTCGCCAAGGAAATCGAACTGGCTGACAAGTTCGAGAACATGGGTGCGCAGATGGTGAAGGAAGTTGCTTCCCGCACCAACGACGACGCTGGCGACGGCACCACCACCGCCACCGTGCTGGCCCAGGCCCTGATCCGCGAAGGCGCCAAGGCTGTTGCCGCCGGCATGAACCCGATGGACCTCAAGCGTGGTATCGACAAGGCCGTCGTGGCCGCCGTTGCCGAGCTGAAGACCATCTCCAAGCCGACCGCCGACGACAAGGCGATTGCCCAGGTCGGTACCATCTCGGCCAACTCGGACGAGTCGATCGGCCAGATCATCGCTGACGCGATGAAGGAAGTCGGCAAGGAAGGCGTGATCACCGTCGAAGAAGGCTCGGGCCTGGACAACGAGCTGGACGTGGTCAAGGGCATGCAGTTCGACCGCGGCTACCTGTCCCCGTACTTCATCAACAACCAGCAGTCGCAGACCGCTGACCTGGATGACCCGTTCATCCTGCTGCACGACAAGAAGATCTCCAACGTCCGTGACCTGCTGCCGGTGCTGGAAGGCGTCGCCAAGGCCGGCAAGCCGCTGCTGATCGTGGCCGAAGAAGTCGAAGGCGAAGCGCTGGCGACCCTGGTGGTCAACACCATCCGTGGCATCGTCAAGGTCGTGGCCGTCAAGGCGCCGGGCTTCGGCGACCGTCGCAAGGCGATGCTGGAAGACATGGCCGTGCTGACCGGCGGCACCGTGATCTCCGAAGAAGTGGGCCTGTCGCTGGAAAAGGCCACCATCAAGGACCTGGGCCGCGCCAAGAAGGTGCAGGTCTCCAAGGAAAACACCACCATCATCGATGGCGTGGGTGACAAGGCTGCCGTCGACGCACGCGTCGGCCAGATCAAGACCCAGATCCAGGACACCTCCTCGGATTACGACCGCGAGAAGCTGCAGGAACGCGTGGCCAAGCTGGCCGGTGGCGTTGCCGTGATCAAGGTCGGTGCTTCGACCGAAATCGAAATGAAGGAAAAGAAGGATCGCGTCGACGACGCCCTGCACGCTACCCGTGCAGCCGTTGAAGAAGGCGTGGTCCCGGGCGGCGGCGTGGCCCTGGTCCGTGCGGTCACCGCACTGGCCGGCCTGAAGGGTGCCAACGAAGACCAGAACCACGGCATCCAGATCGCCCTGCGCGCGATGGAAGCCCCGCTGCGCGAAATCGTGGCCAACGCCGGTGAAGAACCGTCGGTCATCATCAACAAGGTCAAGGAAGGCACCGGCAGCTTCGGCTACAACGCCGCCACCGGCGAGTTCGGCGACATGCTGCAGTTCGGCATCCTGGACCCGACCAAGGTGACCCGTTCGGCGCTGCAGAACGCGGCCTCGATCGCTGGCCTGATGATCACCACCGAAGCCATGGTTGCCGAAGCTCCGAAGAAGGACGAGCCGGCCATGGGTGGCGCCGGTGGCATGGGCGGCATGGGTGGCATGGGCGGCATGGACTTCTAAGTCCCCACGTTCGCCCCGCAATGAAAAACCCCGCCGCAAGGCGGGGTTTTTTGTGGCCGGCTGCGATGGCATCGCTTTCCGAGCGGCTCATCCTGCGTCCTGCAGGGTGTGTGTGCCTGCTTCCTGCGGCGTCATCAGTGCTGCATGCAACCAGGTCATGAAAGCAGGTATCGCCGCGTTGGCCTCGCCGTCCGCACGCGTCACCGCGTAATAGGCAAAGGCCTGTGGCCAGGGCTGGTCGATCACCACCTGCAGCCGGCCATTGGCGAGTTCTTCGGCCGCGTGGATGTCGCGCACCAGGGCGATGCCTTGCCCGGCCACCGCCGCGCGGATCAGCAACAGGTCGTCATCGAACGCAGGGCCGCGCTCCAGTCGTTCATCGACGGGCAGATCCAGTGCCTGGAACCACAGCCGCCAGTCGCTGCGGTCGGCGTCCTGCAGCAGCGGCAGCTGCAGGCAATCCTGCACTGTACCCACGGCAGGCGCGCTGGCCAGCAGCGCAGGGCTGGCCACCGGCAGCAGTACCGGTGCCATCAGGTGCTCGGCATGCAGGCCAGGGTAGCGGCCCAGTCCATGACGGATCGCGATGTCCACCCCCTCGCGGCGCAGGTCGACCAACGCCGCGCTCGAGTCCAGCTGCACGTCCACCTGCGGATGCAACGCACTGAACCGGCCCAGTCGCGGCGCCAACCACTGTGCGGCGAAGCTCGGTGCCGCGCTGATGCGTAGCGTGCACCGCGTTTCCCAGCGTTCGAGTGTCTGCAGGCTCTGTGCGATCTGATCGAAGGCCTGCAGCAGCTCCGGATACACGCGCGCGCCGGCTGCACTGAGCACCACGCCATGCCGGGTGCGGTCGAACAGGCTCACGCCCAGCCGCTCCTGCAGCTGTCGAAGCTGCTGGCTGATTGCACCAGGTGTCACCCCCATCGCATCGGCGGCGGCGGTCAGGCTGCCATGGCGGCCGGTTTCAACGAAGGCCCGCAGGCCCAGCAGCGGCAGCACCGCACCCATCTCAACTCTCCTGTGACCGCGTCGGCACGCGCCGCGCTGCGACAGCATATCGACCGCACTGCAGCCTGTCGCGCGCGCGTCGCGCACGTTGAGCCCCGCTCAACTCCCCGTGCAGAAGACATCGTTTCCCCGCGACTCAGGCCCTTCCTAGACTGCCTGCACGGCTGCTGCAGCGTCCGTTCCCGCATCGCCCGGCCACCTTCAACGGCCGGTGCATGCCGTCGCTCCCTGCGTCCAGGATTCCCATGAACGAACCTTCGCTGCACCTGTACTCCGACAGTTCTCCCAATGGCTTCAAGGCCACCATCGCACTGGAAGAACTGGGTCTTCCCTATCACCTTCACCACGTCCACATCGCCGATGGTGAACATCGCCATCCCGACTTCCTGCGGCTCAACCCGCATGGCCGCATTCCCGTGCTGGAAGATCGCGCGCGCGGCATCGTTGTCTTCGAGTCGGCGGCGATCCTGATGTACCTGGCCGAACAGGGCAATGCGTTGCTGCCTTCCGAACCGGCTGCGCGCTGGGAGACGCTGACCTGGCTGATGTTCCATGCCGCCAGCGTCGGCCCGATCCTCGGCCAGCGCGTGCACTTCGAGCATTTCGCGCAACAGCCCGATTCCGCGGCAATCGAACGCTACCGCCGCCTGAGCGACGAGCTGTTCGGCGTACTCGACCAGCGCCTGCAGGGACGCGAGTGGTTGGCTGGCGATCACTACTCGATTGCCGACATCGCCCACTTCGGCTGGCTGCACATCGCCCGCATCATCGACATCGATTTGTCGCGGCATCGCCATCTGGATGCGTGGTACGCACGGGTTGCCGCACGCCCTGCGGTACAGCGCGGCGTGCAGCTGCCCGAACCGGCCACCGGACCGTAAGGAGGCGATGCTGATGAATGATTCCCTTGCGATGCCGGGCGCATCGGCGCCCGCCTTTGCCACGCACCCGGGCTACCAGCGCATGTTCCGCGCCGACGCGCTGACCCTGGGCATCTACCTGCCGCTGCGTTTCTACCAGGGCAACATGGCCGTGCTGCAGGGCCAGGCGCGGCTGGTGGAGGAGATCGACCGCTACGGCTTCGCTGCGGTATGGGTGCGTGACGTACCGCTGTTCGATCCGTTGTTCGGCGATGCGGGGCAGCTGTTCGATCCATTCACCTACCTTGCGTGGCTGGCAGCGCGCACACAGCGCGTGGCCCTGGCCACCGGCAGCGTGGTGCTGCCACTGCGCCATCCGATCGATCTGGCCAAGGCCGCGGCGTCGATCGATCAGCTGTCCGGTGGTCGGCTGGTGATGGGTGTGGCGTCCGGTGATCGACCGCTGGAGTTCCCGGCCTATGGACTGGAGCACGCGGCGCGCGGAGAGCGTTTCGCCACCGCAATGAACGAGATGCGCCGTTGGCTGCAGCGGAGCACGGATGGGCGGATGACACATGCCGGTGCCGGGCAGGGCGTGCAGTTGCTGCCGCCCACGGTCAGTGGCCGCGTTCCGCTGATCGTCACCGGTGGCGCACGCCAGCCACTGGAATGGATCGGCCAGCATGCCGATGGCTGGCTGACCTACCCAGAGGCCACCCATGACAACGCTGGTCCGCAGCGGCTGGCCGCGAAGATCGGCGCTTGGCGCGCGCTGATTCCGGACGGCGGCTTCCGTCCGCACATGACCAACGAATGGATCGACCTGGTGGACGATCCGGACCATCCACGCACGCCGCTGCGGGGTGGCTTCACCCTGCGCACCGGCCGCAAGGGCCTGATCGATCTGCTGCAGGCCTGGCAGCGGGCAGGCGTCAATCACGCCGCGTTGGGGATCCAGTTCGCCGAGCGGCCTGCCGGCGAGGTGCTGCAGGAGCTGGCCGAGGAGGTACTGCCATTGTTCCCGTCGCATCCCGGGCCGGCGGCGAAGGTGATGGACTGGTAGCCACGCCGAAGGGGATGGCATATGATTAGGCGCCTAATTATATGCTCATCACGAGATGATCGAAGCCAAGCACCATGCCCTGATGGATGAGGCGCAGCGACGCGGCCACGCCGACGTCGCGCAGCTGCGCCTGTGCTTCCAGCTGCTCTCGTTGTCGTCGTCCATCGACCACGATTGCGCCACCCGGCTGGCGCCACACGGGCTCAGTGAGGGTCGCTTCATCGTGCTGTTCCTGCTGCATGGGGCCGGTGGCACGTTGTCGCCCCACGAGCTGGCCGAACGCGCAGGCGTGACCCGCGCCACCATCAGCGGCCTGCTCGATGGCCTGCAGCGCGAAGAACTGCTGCAGCGTCGCAGCGATGCTGAGGATGGCCGTCGCCTGCAGATCGTATTGACCGCACGGGGAAAACGCTTGGCCGAGACACTGTTTGACCAGCACACACAGTGGATCGGTGGCCTGTTCAATGGTCTGGATACCGATGAACAGCAGCAGCTGTCGCGGTTGCTGCACAAGGTCTGGCAGCACACCGATGCTGGACGAGAGTCTGCAGCATGAGCCCGGCGATTGCGGCGCAACGCCTGCATGAACTCAACACCGGTCGCGTTGCCACCACCCATCTGGCCGAATGCCTGGCAGTGGATTTCGCCGCGTTGCTGCAGGTGGTGGCGCCTGCGCTTGCACCGGAAGCGCTGCAACGCATGCGGGATGCCTCAGGCAAGGGCATCACGCTGCGCATGGCCCTGGCCGCGCAACTGCTGCGTGAGGCGGGGCAGGGCGCGCCTGAGTTCTGGCAGGATCACAGCTCCGATACCGTGCGTGGCTGGGCCTGCTATCTGGTTGGCAGCGATGCCCGCGCAACGTTGGCAGAGAAGCTGCAGCAGATACGCACGCTGGCCGATGACCCACACTTCGGTGTGCGCGAATGGGCGTGGCTGGCGCTACGCACGGACATCGTTGCCGCGCCGATGCAGGCGCTTGAGTACCTGCAACCCTGGACACAGGAAACATCGCCGTACCTGCGTCGCTTCGCCTGTGAAGCGCTGCGCCCACGCGGTGTCTGGGCCACGCATATCGCACTGTTCAAGCAGCATCCGGAACTTGCGTTACCCATGTTGGAGGCACTGGCTGACGACCCGGAACGCTATGTGCAGGATTCGGTCGGCAACTGGCTCAATGACGCCGGCAAGACTCATCCGCAGTGGCTGCGCGAGCTGTGCACGCGTTGGCAGCACGATCGCCACAGCGACGCCAACGCCTACATCCACAAACGCGCACTGCGCTCGCTCCGGTAGTGCCGGCCGCTGGCGGGCAACCCCGCAACCTCGTAAACCTCAAGGACGAACCACCATGTCGCACACCTTCATCGAGCTCTACACCGCCACACCAGCCTGGACCGCACTCCCGCCCGAGCAGCGGAATGCCTTCTTCGCCCGTATCGGCGCCGGCATGCAGCAGTTCGATCTAGCCCGCATCACGCCGCTGGCGATGGGCCGCATTGCCACGGGCGTACCGCACGGCAGCGATGAGCAGTTCTATGCGGTCTGGCGCTGTGCAAGCCGCGAGGAGGTCGATGCGCTGGTGGCCGGCATCGCCGCGACCGGCTGGCATGCGTACTTCACCACCACCCATGCGGTAGGCGCGATCGACAGCATGGCCCAGCACCTGGCCGACCTGGCCGACCTGTAGCGGGGCGGCAGGCGCCGGCAGATCCCGGGCCTCGGCATGGGAGGCACATGCGCCTGTCACCCAGACACGGTAAACAGTGCATTGCCCATGTCCATCCGCAGGGAAGTCGATCATGCAGAGCACGCTCCAGGTCACGCTGTTCGGCCCTCTTGGCGACAGCCCGGCGTTGCAGTTGCCGGGCCTGGAGGGGCCGTCGGTGGCCATCCCGGAATCGGCCCTGCGGCGGTTGGTTTCCGACCTCTACACCGCGCGTTCCCTGCTCAACCCCGAGCAGCTGGACGAAGCCAGGCAGGAGCTGGATCGCGTGCTGGAACGCTGGGCCGACATCCACGAAGGCCTGCTGCTGGACGTGGAAGTGCATGGTAAATGAGCAACTTCGCGTGGCTGCCGCCGCGTAGGCATGGCTGGTGCGCACCTCGCTGAACCGCGTCCCCAGTTGCGGATGAAACATTTTGCACTGCGCAAAAGCTGTGCTATCAATAGATCCCATGAACGCAGCCCCCACCAGCTTTTACTGGTATTACTTTCCGAAGCCACTGGCGGAGGAAGGACTGCGCTCACCCTGAAGAAAGCTTCAGACGCATTCCCGAAAGCCGCCAGCGAACCTGGCGGCTTTTTTCATGCCAGCCACGCTGGGGACCCCCAACGTTCCGGAGATCTCCCGCAATGCCCCCGCACACCGACGACCTGCGTATCCGCACCATCGAACCGCTGACACCGCCTGCCCAGCTGCTGGCGATGCTGCCTTGTGACGATGAAGCTTCCGACACCGTCAGCGCCTCGCGCGCGGCCCTGCACCAGATCCTGCACGGCCGTGACGACCGCCTGGCGGTGGTGGTGGGCCCGTGCTCGATCCACGACCCGAACGCTGCCATTGAATACGCCCAGCGCCTGAAGCCGCTGCGCGACGCACTGGCCGGCGAACTGGAAATCGTCATGCGCGTGTACTTCGAGAAGCCGCGCACCACGGTGGGCTGGAAGGGCCTGATCAACGATCCGGACCTGGACGGCAGCTTCAAGATCGACAAGGGCCTGCGCATCGCCCGCGGCCTGCTGCGCGACATCAACAAGCTGGGCCTGCCGGCCGGTGTCGAGTTCCTCGACGTGATCTCGCCGCAGTACATCGCCGACCTGGTGGCATGGGGTGCGATCGGCGCACGCACCACCGAAAGCCAGGTGCATCGCGAGCTGGCCTCGGGGCTGTCGTGCCCGGTCGGCTTCAAGAACGGCACCGATGGCAACGTGAAGATCGCCGCTGACGCGGTGGGTGCTGCGTCCAACCCGCATCACTTCCTGTCGGTCACCAAGCAGGGCGGCACCGCCATCGTATCGACCACCGGCAACCCGGATTGCCATGTGATCCTGCGCGGCGGCAAGCAGCCGAACTACGACGCAGGCAGTGTTGCCGAGGCCTGCCAGGTGCTGGCCAAGGCCAAGCTGCCGACGCGCCTGATGATCGACGCCAGCCATGCCAACAGCCTGAAGAACCCGGAGAACCAGCCGAAGGTGATCGAGGACATCGCCGTTCAGCTGGAAGACGGCGAACAGCGCATCGTTGGCGTGATGATCGAGAGCCATCTGGTCGGTGGCCGCCAGGAGCTGGTGGAAGGCCAGCCGCTGGTCTATGGGCAGAGCATCACCGATGGCTGCATCGACTGGGACACCACCGTGACGGTGCTGGAGCGACTGGCTGCGGCCGTGCGCGCCCGTCGCGACGTGAAGGTGTCCGAAGCAGCTTGAAGGAAGCCGCCTGAGTGCGGCACGTGTGTGGATGGCGGCCAGCGCCTGCGGGGGTGCGGCCGCGATCAGGGCCGGTCGGAGTTGGAGACCGGCCCATCTGCACCGGCGATGCGCCTGGCGCTGCGCATGAGCGACAGCGCCAGGTACATCGCCGGGGTGGCAGTAGATCCACGCCATGCGTGGACGATTCGCCGTCCCCGGCAATGACGGCTACGACCCGCTGGAGGCCACATTTGTCGCGGGCCCGTCGGGTCGCACCCGGCACGCCAAGTGGTCCAGTCCGCACAGTGCGATGATCCGCCTTGGACACGTAGAGTCGAGCTTGCTCGACTGCGGAAAAACGTGCACCAACGGCAGTCGAGCAAGCTCGACTCTACTCAAGGTCCGCAGTAGATCCACGCAATGCATGGATGTGGGCCACAATGCGATCACTTCTCCTTGCGGCTGCCGCCATCAAAGAACTGATCATCCCTGAAGCTGCCCAACGCGACGAATCTTTGGTCGAGATGATTCGCGTGTGGATCGCTGAGCGCGGGCTGCATGCATCATTGAAAGTGGGGCTGTACGAGGATCGCCCCGACATCCGCGAAGAACGTGCCTGGGGGCGAATTCTTGCCGACGTTGCCCAGCACGTTGCCGACGCGCTGGTGACCAGTGAGGGCATGGACCGTGACGTGGTGGTCGAGGCCATCAAGGCAGCCTTCAACGAGGAGCTGCAGGCGCCATCCAGCGGCCGGTCCGGCGGGTTCGTCGTGCGGCATTGACGGTAGATCCAGGCCACGCGTGGATGAATTCCCCGCCCCACGTTCACGGCTTCGCCCGAATCCTCGCCAACGCCAGATACATCGCCGGGGTCGTGTACAGCGTCAACCATTGGCTGACCAGCAAGCCGCCGACAATCGCAATGCCCAGCGGTTGCCGCAGCTCCCAGCCTTCGCCGTTGGCCAGCATCAGCGGCAGCGTGCCGAGCAGCGCCGCCAGCGAGGTCATCAGGATCGGCCGCAGGCGCAACCGCGCGGCTTCCATCACTGAATCCAGCGCGCTCAGCCCGCGCCGCTCGCCGGCCAGTGCGAAATCCACCAGCAGGATGGTGTTCTTCATCACCACGCCCACCAGCAGGAACAGGCCGAGCAGGGCGATCAGGTTCAGTTCGTTGCCGAATAGCCACAGCGCCAGCAGCGCGCCGACACCGGCCGAAGGCAGGGTGGACAGGATCACCAGCGGCTGCAGGAAGCTCTCGTAGAGGATGCCCAGCACCAGGTAGACCGCCAGCGTGGCGCCCAGCACCAGCCATAGCTGGCGCGCGCGCAGCTGATCCAGCCCGCCGGCTTCACCGGACAGTTTTCCCTGGACCGAACGCGGCAGCATCAGTTTCGACATCGCAGCATCAATCGCCTGCGTGGCCTGTTCCAGGCCCACCCCCGGTGCCAGCGCGAACTCGATCCAGATCGAGGCGAACTGCTCGCTGTGGTACACCCGGTCCGGTGCCATGCCATAGCGCCAGCTGGCGATGCTCGACAGCGGAATGCGCTGGCCGTTGCCATCGATCACCTGCAGGCGTGACAGCGTGCCCGGGTCCTGGGTGTGCTTCGGGTCCAGCTCCATCACCACGCGGTACTGGTTGAGGCTGTCGTACAGCGTGGCGACCTGGCGCTGGCTGAAGGAGTTGTTGAGCATGTTGGCCACCGTGCGCAGGTCGACGCCGTGGCGCGCGGCTGCTTCGCGGTCGATATCCAGCACCACCTGGCGCATGCCCGCTTCACCCTGTGCTTCCACGTCAACCAGTTCGGGCAGGCCACGCAGGGCGGCCGCCACCTTCGGCGCCCATTCGCGCAGTGGTGCTGTATCGGCCGACAGCAGCTGGAACTCGTACTTGCCGCTGCTGCCGGCGCCCTCCAGGCGGATGTCCTGGTCGACCCACAGATAGAGATTGCCGCCGGGCAGCTTGGGCAGCCGCGCGCGCAGGCGGTCGATCACCTGTTGGCTGGACACCTTGCGCTCGGCCAGCGGCTTCATCTTGATCATGATGAAGGCGTTGTTGACCCCGTTGCTGCCACCGATGTAGCCGATGATGTCCTCGATGGCCGGATCGGACAGCAACAGCTTCCTGTACGCATCGATCTTCGGTTGCATGGCCTGGAAGGACAGGCCGTCATCACCGCGCGCGAAGCCACGCAGCTGCGCGGTGTCCTGCTTGGGCACGATGCCCTTGGGCACCTGTTGGAACAGCCACGTGTTGAGCGCGATGACTGCAACGAAGGCCAGCAACGGCCAGCGCAGCCGGCGCAGGCTGGCCTGCAGCGTGCGCAGGTAGGCGCTGCGCACACGTTCGAACAGCGCATTGCTGCCCCGCTGCCAGCGCGAGGGTTGCTGCGCGGCATCCACGAACAATCGTGCACACAGCATCGGCACCAGGCTCAGCGCGACCAGCACGGAGACCGTCATGGCCGCCACCAGGGTCAACGAGAATTCGCGGAACAGGCGTTCGACGAAGTCGTCCAGGAACAGGATGGAGACGAACACCACGGCCAGTGCAACGTTCATCGACAGCAGCGTGGCACCGACTTCCGATGCACCCCGTACTGCCGCCTGCCAGCGGTCGGCGCCCAGTTCGCGATGGCGGGCGATGTTCTCCAGCACCACGATGGCATCGTCCACCACCAGCACGGCGGCGACGATCAGCGCCATCAATGAAAGCGTATTGAGCGAGAAGCCCATCAGCGCGATCAGCGCCAGCGTGCCGAACAGCACCACCGGAATGGCCACGCTGGGCACCAACGCTGCACGCCAGTGGCCGAGGAAGCCGAGCACCACCAGCACCACCAGCACGATCGCCAGCACCAGCGTGAGCTCTGCTTCGTGCAGGGTGGCGCGGATCACCGGCGAGCGGTCCATCACCAGCCGCATGTCCACGCCGGAGGGCAACAGCGCATGCAGTTGCGGTAGCTGCGCCTGGATGGCATCAACGGTGGCGATGATGTTGGCGCCGGGTTGGCGGCTGACGATCAGCAGCACGGCGGGGCGTTCGTTGTGGAAGCCGCTGGCGTAACGGTCTTCCACGCCATCGGCAACGGCGGCGACATCGCCCAGCCGCAGCGTGCGGTCGTCGCTCACCTTCAGAGCCAGTTCGCGGTACTGCGCGGCCTGGCGCAGCTGCAGCGGCGCTTCCAGCTGCCACTGCTGGCGGTCATCGCCCACGGCACCCAGCGGGCGCATGGCGTTGGCGCGGCCGATGGCCTGGGCCACGTCCTCCAGCGCCAGGCCTGCATGGTTCAGTGCATTCGGGTCCAGCGATACACGCACGGCGGGCAAGGCGCTGCCGCCCACCTGCACTTCGCCCACGCCCGGTACCTGCGACAGCTTCTGCGCCAGCACGGTGGAGGCCAGGTCATACAGCTGGCCTGGCGAACGCGTGTCCGAGGTCAGTGCCAGCGCCAGGACCGGTGCCTGTGAGGGATTGACCTTGCGGTACTGCGGCATGCCGGGCATGCCACTGGGCAACTGCCCGCGTGCAAGATTGATGGCGGCCTGCACTTCACGCGCTGCCTCATCGATGTCGCGGCCGAGTACGAACTTCAGTTCGATCTGGGTCTGGCCCTGGGTGCTGGCCGAGTCGATGCGTGAGATGCCGGGCAGGCTGCCCAGTGCGCGCTCCAGCGGCGTGGCGACGGTGGCTGCCATCGACTCGGGCGAGGCGCCGGGCAGGCTGGCACTGACTTCAATGGCGGGGTAATCGACCTGTGGCAGTGGCGCCACAGGCAACAGGCGCAATGCCAGCAGGCCAGCCAGCACCAGCGCCACCGCCAGCAGGATCGTCGCAACCGGGCGCTGCACGCAGGCCTGCGCCAGGCGCGCGATGGGGGTCACGCGCGCGCCTCGTCAACGGCCACCGGGGACGTCGCACGGCCACGCTGCAGGCGATCAAAGGCCAGGTAGATCACCGGCGTGGTGAACAGGGTCAGTACCTGGCTGACCAGCAGCCCCCCCACCATCACCCAGCCCAGTGGCTGCCGCAGCTCGGCGCCGGAACCACTGGCCAGCATCAGCGGCACTGCGCCGAACAGCGCGGCCAGCGTGGTCATCAGGATCGGCCGGAAGCGCAGCAGCGCGGCCTGATGGATCGCCTCGCGCGGTGACATGCCGCGTGTGCGCTGCGCGTCCAGCGCGAAGTCGATCATCATGATCGCGTTCTTCTTCACCAGGCCGATCAGCAGCACGATGCCGATCACCGCGATCAGGTCCAGGCTGCGGCTGCTTACCCACAGCGCAGCCAGCGCACCGACGGTGGCCGAGGGCAGGGTGGAGAGGATGGTGATGGGATGGATGAAGCTCTCGTAGAGCACGCCCAGCACGATGTACATCACCACCACCGCGGCCAGGATCAGCCACAGTGTGGACGACAGCGAGCTGCTGAAGGCCGCTGCGGCACCCTGCAGGCGAAGTTCGATGCTCTGCGGCAGGTTCACCTGTGCGCGCGCGGCGTGCACGGCATCCACCGCTTCGCCCAGTGATGCGCCCGGGGCAAGGTTGAACGACAGCGTGGCCGCCGGGAACTGGCCGACATGGTTGCGCAGCAGGGCGGTCGGGCCCACCTCTACCCGCGCTACCGAACCCAGCGGTACGGTCTGCCCGGCGCTGTTGCGCACGCGCAGGCCGGTGATGGCTTCCGGTCCCGGCTGGCGCGCCGGATCGGCTTCCAGCACCACCCGGTATTGGCTGGCCTGGGTGAAGATGGTCGAGATCTGGCGCTGCCCATAGGCGTCGTACAGCGCATCGGCTACCGCTTCCACGCTTACGCCCAGGCGCGCCGCCGCATCGCGGTCTATTGCTACGCGCGCCTGCCGACCCTGCATCTGCAGATCGCTGGCGACATCACGCAGTGCAGGCGACTGGCGCAGGGCCTGCAGCAGCTTCGGTGTCCAGCGTTCCAGCGTTTCAAGATCCGGCGTGGTCAGGGTGAACTGGTACTGGTTGCGGCTGATGCGGTCCTCGATGCCCAGCTCCTGCACCGGTTGCAGGTACAGGGTGATGCCGGGGATCTTCGACACGCGCTGTTGCAGGCGCGCCATCACCACGGCGGCGCCATCGCGGTCGCCGTGCGGTTTCAGCTCGATCAGCAGGCGGCCGGTATTGAGCGTGGGATTGTTGCCGTCCACGCCGATGTAGGACGACACGCTGGCCACCGCCTCGTCGGCTTCGATGGCCGCCGCCAGCGCCTGCTGGCGCTCGCGCATGGCCTGGAACGAGATCGCCTGCGGCGCTTCGCTGATGCCCTGCACCAGGCCGGCATCCTGCACCGGGAAGAAACCCTTGGGCACGGCGAAGTACAGCGCCACGGTCAGTGCGAGGGTGGCAACGGTGGCCAGCAACATCAGCGGCTGGCGCTGCAGCACCCAGCGCAGCTGCCGGTCGTAGAGGCCGATGACGCGGTCGAAGACATCGGGCGCATGTGCAGTCTTCGCGTGCGGCTTCAGGAACCGCGCGCACAGCATCGGCGTCAGCGTCAGCGAGACCACCAGCGAAATGCCGATGGCTACAGCCAGTGTCACTGCGAACTCATGGAACAGTGCACCCACCAGGTCGGCCATGAACAGCAGCGGGATCAGCACCGCGATCAGCGAAACAGTCAGCGACACCAGGGTGAAGCCGATCTCGGCTGCGCCTTTCAGCGCTGCATCGCGGGGGCTTTCGCCTTCCTCCAGATGGCGGGCGATGTTCTCCAGCATCACGATGGCATCGTCCACCACGAAGCCGGTGGCGATGGTCAGCGCCATCAGGGTGAGGTTGTTGAGCGAGTAGCCGGCCAGCAGCATCACCGCAAAGGTGCCGATGAGCGACAGCGGTACCGCGACGCTGGGAATGAGCGTGGCCGGCAGATTGCGCAGGAACACCCAGGTGACCAGCACTACCAGGCCGATGGCCAGTACCAGTTCTTTCTGCACGCCGCGCACCGACGCGCGGATCGATTCGGTACGGTCGCTCAGCACATTCATCTGCACGCCGGCGGGCAGCGTGGCCTGCAGCTGCGGCAGCAGCGTACGCACCTGCTCGACCACGGCGATCACGTTGGCGCCGGGCTGGCGCTGGATGTTCACCAGCACCGCCGGGGTGGTGCCGCTCCAGGCGGCCAGCTGCCGGTTCTCGGCGCCGTCGCTGATGGTGGCGACATCGCCCAGCCGTAGTGGCGCGCCGTCACGCCAGGCCAGAACCAGCGCGCGGTATTCGGCCACGCTGCGCATCTGATCGTTGGCGTCGAGCATCACCGCGCGGATCGGGCCATCGAAGCTGCCCTTGGGCAGGTTGACGTTGGCGGCGGCGATGGCGGTGCGGATGTGGTCCATGCCCAGGTTGTTGGCGGCCAGCGCCGCTGGATTGACCTGGATGCGCACCGCCGGGCGCTGGCCACCGGCCAGGCTGACCAGGCCGACGCCGGGCAACTGCGCCAGGCGCTGGGCGATGCGCGTATCCACCAGATCGTGCACCTGCGGTAGCGACAGGCCTTGCGAGGTCACCGCCAGTGTCAGGATCGGGGTGTCGGCGGGGTTGACCTTGCGGTACACCGGCGGCACCGGCAGGTCCCCGGGCAGGAAGCTGCCCGCCGCGTTGATGGCGGCCTGCACGTCCTGCTCGGCCACACCCAGCGACACCTCCAGCCCGAACTGCAGGGTGATGACCGAGGCGCCACCGGAACTGGTCGACGACAGTTGTTTCAGGCCGGGAATCTGGCCGAGCTGGCGCTCCAGCGGTGCGGTGATGGTGCGTGTGGTCAGTTCGGGGCTGGCCCCCGGATACAGCGTGGTGATCTGTATGATCGGGTAATCGACCTGCGGCAGCGCCGCCACCGGCAGCAGGCGATAGGCCAGCACGCCGGACAGCAGCAGCGCCACCATCAGGAGAGTCGTTGCGACCGGGCGCAGGATGAACGGGCGCGAGAGGTTCATGCGCCGGCCTTGGTCGCGGCCTCCTCGGTGATGATCTCCACCGCCGTGCCGTCTTCCAGCCCGTCGATGCCTTCGATCACCACCTTGTCCCCTGCGGCCAGCCCGGAGCGCACGGCCACGCGCCCATCATCGGCCGGACCGAGCACCACGGTGCGGCGCTGTGCCTTGCTGTCCTTGTCGACGATATGCACGTAGTTGCCCTGGCTGCCGAACTGCACGGCGGCATCGGGAATCAGCAGCGCGGGCTGCTCGCCCAGCTGCAGGCGGACGTTGACGAACTGGTTGGGGAACAGCGCCAGATCGTGGTTGTCGAAGTGCGCACGCAGTTTCAACGTGCCGGTGGTGGTATCGATGCGGTTGTCGACGCTGGACAGCGAGCCGCGGGCCAGCTGCCGGCGTTCTTCGCGGTCCCAGGTTTCCACCGCCAGTGCCGGTTGCGCCTGCACGGCATCGAGCAGCGCCGGCAGCTCGGGTTCGGGCACCGTGAACAGCACGCTGATTGGTGCGGTCTGTGCCAGCGTCACCAGGCCTTCGGCATCGCTGGCACGCACCAGGTTGCCCACGTCCAACCGGCGCAAGCCGACGCGGCCACTGACCGGTGCGGTGATGCGGGTGTACTGCAGCTGCAGGCGCGCTTCGTCAACAGACGCCTGATCGCTGACCCGCCGACCCTGCAGCTGGCGCACCTTGCTCTGCTGGTCGCTCAGTTCCTGCCCGGACACGTAGTTCTGCTTCTGCAGTTCGCGGTAGCGCTGCAGCTGGCGCTCGGCGTTTTCCAGCTCGGCCAGATTCTGCTGCTGGGTACCCTGCGCCTGTGCCAGCTTCACTTCATACGGGCGCGGGTCGATCTGCGCCAGCAGATCGCCGGCCTTCACCTGCTGGCCTTCCTGGAAATGCAGCCGTAGCAGTTCGCCATCCACGCGGCTGCGTACCACCACGCTGTGCAGCGGGGTGACCGTACCGACCGCCTTCAGGCGCAGCACCAGCGGCTCGGCGCTGGCGCGTGCCACGCGTACCGGCACCGTCTTGCCCGGCGCATCGTCGCTGCTGCTGGCGCCGTTCTGGGGCCACAGCCACCACGCCAGAACGGCGACGAGGGCGATGGCCAGCACCGCCCACAACAGGCGGGCACGACGGAAGCGGGAATTTTCGGCGACAGACATGGGGCATCCTGCGCCCTGCGCGCGCAGGGACATGCGGGCCCGTCGGTGCGTTCACGGCATCACGGGCAGCGGGGAGGGAGTGTCTGGCGGGGCCGCGGGCGCGGCGTGGCTGGATGCCGTCGCGGCAGCGACGGGGTGACAATGGTAGCCAATCACCCCGGCCAATGCCGCATGACCATGGTCATGTTCTGCAATGCGTCGAACGGGCTCGAACAATCTTGTAGAGTCGAGCCATGCTCGACTGCGTCTGCCAGTAATAGTCGAGCATGGCTCGACTCTACGAAGAGGCTCAATGCACTTCGTCGTGATAGACGAACTTCGGCATTTCCCAGCGGTAGTGGATCGCCAGCAGGCGCAGCGCGAAGCCGCCGCCGAGGCAGCACAGGATCGCGGTGGCGTCGGCCACGCCCCAGTGCAGCAGCAACAGGTAGGCCGCGCCGGTCAGCAGCGCGATGATCGCGTACAGCTCCTTCTGGAAGATCAGCGGCACCTCGTTGCAGAGAATGTCGCGCAGCACGCCACCGAAGGCACCGGTCAGCATGCCGGCGATCAGCACGATCGGCATGGCATGGCCGGCCTCGCGCGCGATCGAACAGCCGATCAGGGTAAAGGCGATCAGGCCCAGGCCATCGAGCACCAGGAAGGTGCGGCGGAAGTGGTGCATCCAGCGCGCCACCCAGGTGGCGATCAGCGCCGCGCACACGGTGAAGCCCAGGTACTCGGGATGCTTCACCCAGCCCAGCGGGTAGTGGCCGAGCAGGATGTCGCGCAGCGAACCGCCCCCGAGGGCGGTGACGCAGGCGATCATGACCACCCCGAACAGGTCCATGCGGCGACGGCCGGCGGACAGCGCGCCGGTCATGGCTTCGGCGGAAATGGCGATCAGGTAGATGATGGACAGCAGCATGGGACAGGCTCCGGGCGCGGTGGGGCCGGCCATGCGCCACTATCGCCACTGCCTGCGCAATGACGGGATGACGATGACCGGTGCCGCTCCCGCTGTCCTTTTGCCTGAGAGTTCAGCGGCATGGGCCGCGTGCCCCTTCGGCGGATCGTGCCGGGCATGCCCGGTGACCTCTCTCCAGCTCGGCGAGTCGAATGCATGGTTGGTGGGATTCCAGCCCACCGGCCTGAGCGATCATGGGAGCCTGCGCCTTCGGCGGGCGCCAGCGCGGCGCCTCTCTCCTGCATTCGGCCGCCAGTATATCCGCTGCAGTGCAGCACGGCATAATCCGCGCATGGCCCCGTCCCTCCGCCCGTGGTTCCTGTACCTGCTCGAATGCCGCGATGGCAGCTATTACGCCGGCATCAGCACCGACGTGGACGCGCGTTTTGCTGCCCACCAGGCCGGCAAGGGCGCACGCTACACCCGGGCCCGGCCGCCGCTGCGCGTGCTGGCCGTGCGCGAGTACCCGGACCGGGCCGCCGCCTCGCGCGCCGAGTGGCAGCTCAAGCAGCAGCCGCGCGAACGCAAGCTGGCCTGGCTGCAGGCGCCGGTCCTGTAGATCCACGCCATGCGTGGATGGTGTGCTGGGCCATGCCATCATCGCCACATCCATCGACACAGGAAGCGGTCCGATGAAATCCTGCTGGATGCTGATGTTGACGTTCTGTATCCCCCTGTCGGCCTGCGCCCAGACTCTGCCACCGCTGCAGCACGGGCAGATCGGCAGCGCCGCCGAACTGGCCGCACAGCGCGGCCCGGACACGCCCGAGCCCATCCACCTGCGCCGCGACCAGGTGCCGCCCGATCTGGTCGACCTGATTCCGCTGGCCGAAAAATGGGGCATCGGCGATGACCTGCTGCGCGATGAGATGCAGGAACATGCCACCGACGCGGAAAAGCGCGCGATAGCTGATGCGCTGAAGCATCGGCATGCGCGCATCTCCGCCTGGCTCGACAGTTTCCCGCAGGGCCAGCCGATGACCGACGAAGCGGCCGCGTTCATGTACATGCAGCTGAGCGTCGACGAAATGGGCCTGATGCAGT
The DNA here is from genome assembly GCF_032911605.1 of Stenotrophomonas mexicanensis. NCBI lineage: Bacteria > Pseudomonadati > Pseudomonadota > Gammaproteobacteria > Lysobacterales > Lysobacteraceae > Stenotrophomonas > Stenotrophomonas mexicanensis. Next base: position 55,034 of record NZ_JAWJTG010000017.1, on the reverse strand, counting down.
AGATCCACGCCATGCGTGGATGCGGCTTGCCCATGCGATGATCGCCCCGCGCCCAGAGCTGGAGACCGGAATGTCCACGATCGCCCTGCTGTTCGCTCTCTCCGCATCAACAAGCCCCGCTGCCGACCCGGCCACGATCGCGGCCATCGAAGCCACCTGCCACGATTACGTCGACGGCCAGCTGGAGGCCGACCCGCAACGCGTCGCCCGCTCCCTGCACCCGGACCTGGCCAAGCGTGCGGTCCTCGGCGATACACCCGACGAACGCTTGGGCCAGCGCCGCATGTCGAAGGAAGAGCTGGTCTCGTTGACGAAGCAGGGCGCGTTGAAGACCCCGAAGGATCAATGGGACCGCCGCTGCACGGTGCTGGACGTGACCGGCAACGCCGCCTCGGTGCGGCTGGAAACCCCGTGGTTCGTCGACTACTTCCACATGGGCCGCTTCGACCAGCGCTGGGTCATCGTCAATGCACTGTGGTACCCGAAACCGAAGGCGCCGTAGAGCGATGCGTGCTGCCGGCAAAGCATGGATCTCCGTCGTCATGCTGGCCGCGGGCATCGCACTGCTGCCTGGCCTGCTGTACCTGCTCGGGCTGGCGCTGGTGGAAGGCCGGCCGAAGCCGGCGGACCGCGCGCCCAGTGGTGTGGCTGCGTGCAGCAGTGAACAACGGGTGGGATTCCAGCCGATGAATCCATGGAGCTTCACGACGCGGTTCTTCGATCCTGAAGCATTGAAGAAGGCGACTGATGTCGAGCGCGAAGCGTTCTGGGTTGCACGCCGCCACCTGATGCGGCAGCCAAGGCACGACATGCTGCGCTGGCATCTCAGCAGTACCGCACTGACAATCTGGATCACCCGGCATTGGAGTACCGCGCAGATTGCCGATGCCGCGAGGAAGGAGGATTTCTGCCGCACCTGGTCGAAACGGCGGGTGGCCCGATGAACCGGTAGATCCACGCTATGCGTGGATGATGTTGACGGAGTCAGAGCCCTTTCCTGCGGAAAGGGATCCGACCGCGCAGCAGCCGGCCAGCGGCCGGCACTACCGTCGGGGTCGCCGGTCTTCCTGGTCATCACCGAAGATGATGCGCGCGCTGCGCTGGTAGCTCCAGTACGCCACCGCCCAGTTCAGCAGCACCACGACGCGGTTGCGGAAACCGATCAGGAAGAACACGTGTGCGGCCAGCCAGAACCACCAGGCGAGGACGCCCGAGAGTTGCAGCCTGCCCAGGTGCACGATCGCGGCCATGCGGCCGATGGTGGCCAGGTTGCCGAAGTCGGCGTACTTGAAGGGACCTGGTGCCGGCTTGTCGTGCAGGCGCGCGCGGATCACCTCGGCCACGTACTTGCCCATCTGCTTGGCGGCGGGTGCCACGCCAGGCACCGGCTTGCCGTTGGCCTGGTTCAGCGCGGCGAGATCGCCGGCCACGAACAGTTCCGGGTGGTCAGGCAGGGTGAGGTCGGGCTGCACCTGCACGCGGCCGGCGCGGTCCAGCGGCACATCCAGGGTGCGCGCCAGCGGTGAAGCGGCCACACCGGCGGCCCAGACCACGGTGCGGGCCGGCACGAACTGATCGCCGAGCTTGAAGCCCTGGCTGTCGATGTCGCTCACCGGGGTACCGGTCAATACTTCCACGCCCAGTTTTTCCAGTTGCCGCCGTGCCTTCAGCGAAAGCACTTCCGGGAACGAAGACAGCACGCGCGGGCCGGCTTCGACCAGCCGCACCTTGGCGCTGGCCGGATCGATATGGCGGAACTCGTTGCGCAGCGTATGCCGCGCGATTTCTGCCAGTGTGCCGGCCAGCTCAACACCGGTGGGACCGCCGCCGACCACGGCAAAGCTCAACCACGCCGCTTTCTTCGCCGGGTCCGGTTCGGCCTCGGCGCGCTCGAACGCCAGCAGCAGCTTGCGGCGCAGCGCGATGGCATCGTCCAGCGTCTTCAGGCCGGGGGCATCATCGGCCCACTGGTCGTTGCCGAAGTAGGCGTGGGTGGCACCCGTGGCCAGCAGCAGGCTGTCGTAGTCCAGCGTGCTGCCATCGGCCATGCGGATCTGCCGGGCCTGCTTGTCGATGGTGACCACTTCGCCAAGGCGCACTTCCACATTGCGCTGGTGGCCGAGGATGTGGCGCAGCGGTGCGGCGATATCCGGGGCGGACAGGCCGGCGGTGGCTACCTGGTACAGCAGTGGCTGGAACAGATGGTGGTTGCGGCGGTCGACCAGGGTGATGCGTATGCGCTCGCGGGCCAGGGCACGGGTGGCCCAGAGACCGGCAAAACCGCCGCCGACAACAACCAGGTGGGGAACGCGCTCGCGACTCATCGACTCACTCCAGTGGGGGCATTGGGGGAAGCGCCTGGCATCTTCGCACGATGGCGCCCTGTCACGTCAGCGCCCGCATGGATCGGCGATACTCGGGTTCAGGCAACCGCCCGTGAGGAGCCCATGAGCGAACCGGAAAAGCGCATCGCCCTGTTGATCGACGCCGACAATGCGCCGGCCTCGAAGATCGACGAGGTCCTGGCCGAAGTCGCCCGCTACGGTGTGGCCAACGTGCGCCGCGCCTATGGCAACTGGAAGAGCCCGCGGTTGAAGGGTTGGGAGGCCGTGCTGCACGAATATGCGATCCGCCCGATCCAGCAGTTCGCCTACAGCAAGGGCAAGAATGCCTCGGACATGGCGATGGTGATCGATGCCATGGACCTGCTGTACGCGCGCAATCTCGATGGCTTCGCCATCGTGTCCAGCGATGCCGATTTCACCCCGATGGTGATGCGCCTGCTGACCGATGGCGTGAAGGTGTATGGCTTCGGCGAGAAGAAAACCCCGGAGCCGTTCGTCAACGCCTGCTCGAAGTTCACCTATCTGGAAGCGCTGGGCCAGACCCATGCCAGCGTGCCGGATACCGAACAGGCGTCCAGCGAACAGGCATCGAACGAGCCTGTTGCCAACGACGATGCCCGGCCACGCAAGAGCGGTGCGGAAATGCGCAGCGATACGCGGCTGGTGAAGATGCTGCGCCGTGCGGTGTCCTCGGCGGAGGGCGAGGATGGCTGGTCGCACCTTGGCCCGGTCGGCAGCCAGATCGGCAACCAGGCCTCGTTCGATCCGCGCAACTACGGTTACGGCAAGCTCAGTGACCTGCTGGCAGCGATCGGACTGTTCGAGCTGAAGAAGGACGGCAAGTCCTCCTACGTGCGCGCGCTGCCGAAGAAAAACCGGTAGTGCCGGCCGCTGGCCGGCAAGCCCCAGATGCCAGATCCCGCATCCGCCACGCACATCTCCACTCCGATCAGGCGTATCGTTGCCGCTCGCATTGCCAGCAAGGAAAAACCCGCATGTTGAAGATCTGGGGCCGCCGCAATTCCAGTAACGTCCGCAAGGTGCTGTGGTGCGCCGAGGAGATCGGCCTGCCGTATGAATCCATCGAGGTTGGTGGCAGCCATGGCGGCACGCAGACGCCGGAGTACCTGGCGATGAATCCCAACAGCCTGGTGCCGGTGATCGAAGACCATGGCCTGCCGCTGTGGGAATCGAATGCCATCGTGCGCTATCTGAGTGCGCGCTACGCGCTGGGCACGCTGTACGCCGAAGACCCGATGGAACGCGCCCAGGCCGAGAAGTGGATGGACTGGAGCACCTCGCGCATGGCGCCGCTGTACACCGACCTGATCTGGGGCATCATGCGCACCGCCCCAGCTGACCGTGACGAAGCGCGCATCAATGCCGCCATCGTGCGTGCCGGTGACTACCTGGCGATGGCCGATGCCACGTTGGCCAGACAGCCGTGGCTGTCGGGCGAGACGTTCGCGATGGGTGACATCCCGCTGGGCTCGCTGATCTATGCCTGGTTCGAACTGCCCATCCAGCGCCCGGAACTGCCGCACCTGGCCGACTGGTACGCCCGCCTGCGCGAACGCCCGGCCTATCAGCGCGGCGTGATGTCGCCGCTGACCTGAGGGGTAGCGCCGGGCCATGCCCGGCGAGCGTGGTATGCGGAGGACCGCCGGGCATGGCCCGGCGCTAGCGTTCGTCTGCCTCAATACAGATCCGTCGGGTCCATACGGACCGACGGTAGAGTCGAGCTTGCTCGACTGTTTCTGGCGCACGGCAGTCGAGCAAGCTCGACTCTACGCAGCATTGGGCAGCGCCCTCAATACAGATCCGTCGGATCCACATCCAGCGACCAGCGCACCTTGCGTGCCTCAGGCAGCGCATACAGCTGCGGCACCAGCTGGGCCAGCACGCCATGCAGCGGTGGCCGCTGCAGCGCGGACAGCAGCAGCTGCGTGCGCTGGTAACCGGCACGCCGCGGCATCGGCGCCGGCATGGGCCCATAGGCCTCGACCACGTTCTGTTCGCCCAGCAACTGCCGCGCCGCCAGCAGGAACGCATTGGCATGCTCGACCTGCTGTGCCTCGGCGCGCATCAGTGCCAGATGCGCGAACGGCGGGAATCCGGCGGCCTGGCGCTGGTTCAACTCGGCCTGCGCGAACGGGTGGTAGCCACCGCTCACCAGGGTTTCCAGCAGCGGATGCCCGGGGTGATGGGTCTGCAGCCAGACCTCACCAGGATCACGTGCACGTCCCGCGCGTCCTGCGACCTGAATCAGCTGCTGCGCCAGTTTCTCGCTGGCGCGGAAGTCCGCGGAGAACAAGCCTTCGTCGATGCCCACCACCACCACCAGGGTGAGCTTGGGCAGGTCGTGGCCCTTGGCCAGGATCTGGGTGCCGACCAGGATGCCGGGCTGGTCGCCCAGCCTCGCCAGCTGCTGTTCCAGCGCGTCGCGTCGCGAGGTGGTGCCGCGGTCGATGCGCACCACCGGGAAATCGGCGAAGGCGGCGGTGAGGTGCTCTTCCAGGCGTTCGGTACCGATGCCCTGCGGCTGCAGCGCCAGGCTGCCGCAGGCCGGGCATGCCAGCGGCGCCGGTTGCCGCGCACCGCAGTGGTGGCATTGCAGGCGACGGCCGCCGCCATGCACGGTCATCGGCGCATCGCAGCGCTGGCATGGCGCGGTCCAGCCGCAGTCGTGGCACAGCAGCACCGGTGCGTAGCCGCGGCGGTTCTTGAACACCAGTACCTGCTGGCCGCGCTGCAGGTGCTCGCCGATGCCGGCCAGCACATCGGCGGAGAGGCCGTCATGCAGCGGGCGCTTGCGTACATCGAGGATGCGCACGCGCGGCGGTCGTGCATCGCCGGCGCGCTGCTTCAGGCGCAGGTGGGTGTAGCGCCCGGCATAGGCGTTGTGCAGGGTTTCCAGCGAGGGCGTGGCACTGCCGAGCAGCACGGGAATGCCGAGCGCCTTGGCGCGCACCAGGGCGAAATCGCGCGCGTGGTAGCGGATGCCGTCCTGCTGCTTGTAGCTGCCGTCATGTTCCTCGTCGATGATCAGCAGACCGGCCTGCGGCAGCGGCGTGAACACTGCCGAGCGGGTGCCGACAATGACGCGTGCTTCACCACGTGAGGCGGCTGCCCAGACGCGAGCGCGCTCGTTATCGTTCAAGCCCGAATGCAGCGCATGCACGGCGATGCCGAGGCGGCCGCGGAAGCGTGCCAGGGTCTGCGGAGTCAGGCCGATTTCCGGCACCAGCACCAGCGCCTGCCTGCCCTGTGCCAGGCAATGGATGATCGCCTGCAGGTAGACCTCGGTCTTGCCGCTGCCGGTCACGCCATCCAGCAGGAAAGGCTGGAAGCCGTCGGCGGCGTTGATGGCAGTCACGGCCTCGGCCTGGTCCGGGTTGAGCGTGGGCCCGGGCAACGGCTGCGCATGCTGCGGTGCCACCGTCATCGCCACGCGCTCGGCCAGTGCACGCTTGGACAGACTGCGTGCGGCGGTGCGCCAGTCCTCCATGCGTTCGCCCAGTACGTCTTCATCCACCACGGCCTCGGCCAGCAGTTCGGCCAATTGCCGCGGGCGGCTGCCGGCGCGCAGCTTCCCGCGCTGGGCATGGCCTTCGGGTGTCAGTTGCCAGCCCCAGTGATGGGTGTCGGGCAGGGCCTCGCCGTGGCGCAGCGGGCCGGGCAGGGCGGTGCTGAGTACTTCGCCCAACGGCGCGTGGGTGTAGCGCGCCAGCCACTGCAGGCTCTGCCACAGCTCACCCCGCAGCAGCGGCTGCGGGTCGCACCAGGCCAACGCCTGGCGGAGTCCCTGGCCGTCGTCGGTCTGGCCGTGTCCCACCACCACACCGACCAGCTCACGGTTGCCGAACGGCACCTTCAGGCGGCAGCCGACCGCAACCGTGGGGGCCACGCCCTCCGGCGACAGGTAGTCGAACAGGCGGGGCAGGGGGACGGGCAGGGCGACCTGCAGGGTCGGAATCGGTGAAAGCATCGGGCCAGTGTACCGGGCCATGCGCGCGCGAATGGCGGGGTGGGCGGCGGCGGGACGGCGCCCGTTGAATCATAAATGTCACCTAAATATCGGTGTCCATTGGAGATTCAGTCTTATCCACATGTTCTGTGGATAACGCTGTGCGTTACCGGTCGGCGGGCGCGCAGGAGGCCGATGGCGACGGCCTCACGCTCGGGTTGGTCAAAAAATCGCCATACTTTAAAATACATCAAAATCAAACACTTAAGTGTGAAACAATGCTGAAACAGAGTGAATTCAGCTGGATGCCACAGTTTCCTGCGCAGGCAGCGTGGTGCTGTGCACAACCTGCAGCACGAAGTGCCTGTGGGCGCAAGTCCTACGGGCGCCGATGGCCTGCCGCTATCATGCGGGCAGACCTTTGGAGTGATCGATGACGGCTGTGCCCGCCCCTGTTTCCTCGACCGCGGCCGGCGCGCTGTCGGCGTTCCTGCGAGGTGTTGAACGCCGCGCCCTGGTGGTGGCTGAACTGCAGTGCGGCGATGCTGCCCGGGCCGAACAGACCCTGGTGGCGGTGATGCGCGCGTTTGCGGCGGTCGCCAGTGACCTGCCGATGGCGCAGTGGCCAACCCGCTTCTGGACCCTGCTGGGCCAGCGCCAGGCGCTGCGTGAGCCGGTGGGCGGCCAGTGGGAGCCGCCGCTTGCCGCCTTGGGCCAGATGGGACCGTTGCCGCGCCTGGCGCTGTTGCTGCGGGTGGGCGGCAGCCTGGATGAAGGTATCGCCACGCGCGTGCTCGACCAGGACGAAGCCGGCTACCAGCAGCTGCTGGCCGATGCCTGCCCGCGTGACGCGCACGGCCAGCCCGACGCCTCGGCCTGGCGCCAGCTGGCCGAACAGGTGCAGCTGCGCATCCGCGATCTGCCCGTCAAACGCCTGCAGCAGCTGCAACAGCCGGCCGCACCGACGAACAGCAGTGAAGCGCCGACCTCCAGCTGGCGCACCCCGCAGCGCGACGAGCGGGCTGCAGCCACTGGCAAGCGCCGCCGCGCCAATGCCAAGCCGCGCTGGCGCGGTCCGTTGATCCTGCTGATAACCGTGGTGGTACTGCTGGCCGCCGCGCTGGGCTGGCGCCATTGGCAGGGACATTCGTTCGGCAGCGACGCACCGCTGCCGGAAGGCGTGGTTGGTGAGGCGGGTCCCGTCACGGTGGAAGCACTGCCGCCGAGCAAGGTCAATGCCACGCCGGACGCGACCCCTGCGCAGGCTACGGACGATGCCACGATGCTGGCCGACCGCGACTATCCGCTGGTGGCCGATGCCGATCTGTATGCGTGGACCGCCGCGGGCGGCCCGCTGCCGGTGGACGAGTCGCAATCCAAGCCGAGCCGGCCGGAGCCGGCCAGCGCCACGCTGGAAACCGCTGCTGCCGATGAATAAGACCGTATTCGCCAGCCTGCTGCTGGCCCTGCCGTTGTCGCTGTCCGCCGCGCCGCAGACCTTGAACGTGCCGCTGCCGCCGCCAGTGCCGGGCAGTTCACCGGCGGCCCCGGCCACCACAGGTACGACGCCCGCTGCGTTCGCCCAGCTCGATGCCCAGCAGCAGCGCCAGCGCCGCGCCGACTACGCCGCATGGCGGGCATTGCCGGAGGGCGAGCGTGAGCGGATCCGTCAGGCCGCTGCGCGATTCAATGCGTTGCCGGCCGACCAGCAGCAGCGCCTGCGCCAGCAGTTCCAGGCGCAGGACCAGGCCTTCCGCGAAGGCTGGCGGCTGGGCCCGCAGCTGGGCCTGGAGTTCCCCAAGCTGCACGGCCTGTTCGGCTTCGTGCCGCCGGAACAGCGCGAGGCCGCGCTGGCCGTGCTGCGCCAGCTCAGCCCGGCGCAGCTGGCCCAACTGACCCTGGTGGCACAGCGCACGCCACCGCAGGAGCGCGACAAGGTCCGCGGCGCGTTCCTCGCGGTGCCGCCGGCCGAGCGCGATACCTGGCTCAAGCGCCAGGCCGGGCAGTAGAAAGAAAAGGGGACGGAGGGGATTAAGTCGTATTCGGCACAGTCGGGCTTGAAACGACTTAATCCCCTCCGTCCCCTTTTTCTGTTCGTAACGTGATCGCAACGCGTGATGCCGGGGCCTGCCGGAACCCAGCATTCACGCCATGTCATGGGAATGCGCGCGCTGCACGCGTAAGATGGCGGCCCGCAACCCGGTGCCTGTGCCCTTCGCGCGCAACCGTAGTTCGCGTCAAGCACCTTATGTCTACTGCAACCTCCACGCCGCGCTTCAGCAAGGAAGTCGGCGCTACCGGTCTGCTCGCCCTGCCGCTTGTGCTCGGGCATGTGTCCACCGGTCTGATCTCCTTCGTCGACAATGTCATTGCCGGCCACCACGCCACGGCGACCCTGGCCGCGGTGACCATCGGCACCGCCCTGCTGTGGCTGCCGATGCTGATCCCGATCGGCACCCTGATCTCACTCACCGCCTCGGTGTCGCAGCTGCATGGCGCTGGCCGCGAGCGCGAGATCGGCCCGCTGTTCCGCCAGGCACTGTGGCTGGCGCTGGGCCTGGGCCTGATCATGTTCACCTTCCTCACCGTGGTGCCGCCGCTGCTGCCTGCGTTCGGCATCGCACCGGACATCGTGCCGGGGGCCACCGCGTTCCTGCACGCGGTGCGCTGGGGCGGACCTGCACTGACCCTGTACTTCTGCATGCGCTATCTCAGCGAGGGCATGCACTGGACGCTGCCGACCATGCTGCTCGGCTTCGGTGGCCTGCTGGTGCTGGCACCGATGGGCTACGTGCTGGCCAACGGCAAGCTCGGCTTCCCGGAAATGGGCGCCGAGGGCCTGGGCATCGCCTCGGCGGTGATGATGTGGCTGCAGGCGATCGCCTTCGCCACCTACCTGTGGTTCACCAAGCGCTTCGCCCACCTGCAGCTGTTCTCGCACTTCGAAGGACCGCGCTGGAAGGCGATCTGGGACCTGCTGCGCACCGGCCTGCCGATCGGCATCACCGTGCTGATGGAGGGCGGCCTGTTCATCGTCACCGCGCTGCTGATCGGCCGCCTAGGTGCCAATGAAGCGGCCGCGCACCAGATCGCGATCAACGTCGCCCAGCTGTGCTTCATGATCCCGATGGGCGTGGCCGAGGCCACCACCGTGCGCGTCGGCCATGCGGTCGGTCGTGGCGATGGCTTCGGCGTGCGGCGCGCGGCCTGGGCCGGCTACGCGATCATCATGGGTACGCAGACGTTGTCGGCAGCGGTGCTGCTGTTCGGCCATGACGCCATCGTGGGTGTCTACACCAACGACCTGGCAGTGGCCGGCCTGGCCTCCACCCTGCTGCTGTACGCGGCCACCTTCCAGTTCCCGGATGGCATCCAGGTGCTGTCGGCGGGCGCGCTGCGCGGCCTGAAGGACACCCGCGTGCCGATGTTCATTGCCATGTTCGCGTACTGGGGCCTGGGCATGCCGCTCGGCGCCGGGCTCGGCCTGGGCCTGGGCATGGGCCCGCAGGGCATGTGGATCGGCCTGATCGTCGGCCTGACCGCCGCCGCCATCCTGATGGGCTGGCGCCTGCGTCGCAGCAGCCTGCGCATCGGCCAGTCGGCACTGTCCTGATCCGCCCCGCCCGCCGCGATGACCCGTGGCGGGCGATCCCCTGACTTGTGTCCGATGCCGCATCACACGGCACCGGCTATGCTGGCACCACGGCAAGAAGCCATCCGGAGCGTTCCATGAATCAACCCGTGCCCCCGCTGCCCCCGGCGCGTCGCAACCCCGTCGCCAGTTTCTTCATCGGGCTGTGGGACGTCATGAACTTCACCCGCCGGTTGATCCTCAACCTGGTGTTCTTCGGCCTGCTGTTCCTGCTGCTGGTGATGTTCGTCATCGCCGCCGGCATGGGCGCCGGTGCCAGCAAATCGCTGCAGGACCGCACCACCCTGGTGATCGCGCCGGAAGGCCGCCTGGTCGAGCAGTTCAGCGCTGACCCGGTCAGCCGCGCACTGGCCAAAGCGGTGGGCGACAACGGTGCCGAAGAGATCCAGCTGCGTGACCTGCTGCGGGTGATCGAGTCGGCCAAGGAAGACAAGAAGATCGAGCGCGTGGTGCTGGAGCTGGACAAGCTGCAGCCGTCGGGCTTCGCGTCGCTGCGTGAAGTGGCCGCTGCGCTGCAGGACCTGCGTGCGTCCGGCAAGCAGCTGGTGGCCTACAGCGAGAGCATGGGCCAGTCGCAGTATCTGCTGGCCGCGCAGGCCGACGAGGTCTTCCTGGACCCGATGGGGTCGGTGGTGCTCGAGGGCCTGGGCCGCTACCGCCAGTACTTCCGCACCGGCCTGCAGGACAAGCTGGGCGTGGACGTGCACCTGTTCAAGGTGGGCGAGTACAAGTCCGCCGCCGAGCCGTACGTGCTCGACGCCGCTTCGCCGGCATCCAAGGAAGCCGACCTGTTCTGGATGAACGACGTGTGGCAGCGCTACCTGGGCGACATCGCCAAGGCCCGCCGCCTGGATCCGGCACAGCTGGCTGCCGGCATCGACACGCTGCCGGAAGGCATCGCCGCTGCCGGTGGTGACCTGGCCAAGTTCGCCCTGCAGCAGAAGCTGGTGACGTCGCTGAAGACCCGCGAGGAATTCGAGGATCTGATGATCGAGCGCGGCGTGGCCGACGAAGATGCCGACGGTGGTTTCCGCAACGTCGACTTCGGCAGCTACCTGGGCCAGCTCGATGCGCGCCGCAACCCGGTGGACTCGCGTCCGCAGGTGGCGGTGGTGGTGGCCGCCGGCGAAATCAGCGGTGGCGACCTGCCGGCCGGCCGCATCGGTGGCGAATCGACCTCGGCGCTGCTGCGTGCCGCGCGTGACGACGAGAACGTGAAGGCCGTGGTGCTGCGCGTGGATTCGCCGGGTGGTGAAGTGTTCGCCTCCGAGCAGATCCGCCGCGAAGTGGTGGCCCTGCAGGCCGCCGGCAAGCCGGTGGTGGTGTCGATGGGCGACCTGGCCGCCTCCGGTGGCTACTGGATCAGCATGAATGCCGATCGCATCTATGCCGATCCGTCGACCATCACCGGTTCGATCGGCATCTTCGGCATGGTGCCGAACTTCAGCCGCGCGCTGGACAAGATCGGCGTGCACACCGACGGTGTCGGCACCACCCGTTTCGCCGGTGCGTTCGATGTCACCCGCCCGATGGATCCGGCCGTGGGCCAGGTCATCCAGTCGGTGATCAACAAGGGTTACGCTGACTTCACCGGTCGCGTCGCCGACGCCCGCAAGAAGCCGGTCGAGGCCGTCGACGAAGTGGCCCGTGGACGCGTGTGGAGCGGTGCGCAGGCCAAGGAACGTGGCCTGGTCGATGCCTTCGGTGGCCTGAAGGATGCGGTGGCCGATGCCGCCAGCCGCGCCAAGCTGGGCAAGGCTGATGCCTACCGCGTGCGTTACATCGAGAAGGCGGCAACGCCGTTCGCGCAGTTCGTCAGCGGTTTCGCCGGCAGCCGTGCAGGTGCCTGGATGCTGTCCGACTCGGGCATGGCGCGGATGGTGCTGGCGCGCACGATGCCCGAAGTGGATACGCAGCTGCGCTTTGTCGAGAACGCGGCCCGCGAGAAAGGCAACGGCACGCCGGTGAAGGCGCTGGCGTACTGCTTCTGCGGGTTCTGATCGGAAGCCATCCACGCACGGCGTGGATCTACTGAAAACGCCCGGCCTCGGCCGGGCGTTTTCGTCTGCGGGGTTACTGCGTTGCGTCGGCCTCGGCCTTGCGCTCACGCGCGGCGGCATCGTCCACGGTCTTCTGCACGCCTTTGGCGCGGTCCAGCGGTTCGTTGATTGCGCGCGACATCGCCCGGGGCACCGGTGGCTTTTCCGGGTTCGGCGCCGGTGGGCGCTGGCAGCCCGCCAGCAGCGCGGTGGTCAGCAGGGACGTGGACAGGATCAGGATGCGCATGGCGGCACTCCGTGATGGGCGTGCGCGCAGTGTCGCATCCTCGGCAGGGGGCGGCCGTGAGCGCGTATCCTTGCCGCATCGAAACACAGCGGGCGCGGCCCGGGAGAACACATGACCCAGCAACGGTGGCGCCTGGACGGCCAGACCGCCCTGATCACCGGCGCCAGCGCCGGCATCGGCCTGGCCATCGCGCATGAACTGGCTGGCTTCGGCGCCGATCTGATGATCGTCGGCCGTGATATCGACATGCTGGAGACCGCGCGCGACGAACTGCTGGACGTGTATCCGCAGATGCAGGTGCATGCGCTGGCCGCCGATGTCTCAGACGACGAGGACCGCCGCCAGATCCTGGACTGGGTGGAGGACCATAGCGATGGCCTGCACATCCTGGTCAACAACGCCGGCGGCAACGTCACCAAGGCGGCCACGGAGTATTCCGAGGACGAATGGCGGAAGATCTTCGAGACCAACCTGTTCTCGGCCTTCGAGCTGTCGCGCTATGCACATCCGTTGCTGGCACGCCACGCGTCGTCATCCATCGTCAACGTCGGCAGCGTGTCCGGCCTGACCCATGTGCGCAGCGGCGTGGTCTACGGCATGACCAAGGCGGCGATGCACCAGATGACCCGCAACCTGGCCGTCGAGTGGGCAGAGGATGGCATCCGGGTCAACGCGGTGGCGCCGTGGTACATCCGCACGCGGCGCACGTCCGGTCCGTTGGCGGACCCGGACTACTACGAGGAAGTGATCAACCGCACGCCGATGCGTCGTATCGGCGAGCCGGAGGAAGTGGCCGCAGCCGTGGGCTTCCTGTGCCTGCCTGCGGCCAGCTATGTGACCGGCGAGTGCATCGCGGTGGACGGCGGTTTCCTGCGCTACGGGTTCTGATCTTTCAGCAGGTAGTGCCGGCCGCTGGCCGGCAACTGCAACCATCTGAAGATCCTGTGGTTGCCGGCCAGCGGCCGGCACTACCGGTAGCTGTCACCCCGGTACCGGGCAGTTGCTGGCCTCCAGCACACCCTGCAGCCGCTCGCGTTCACCGCGCGCGGTATCGCGGTTCTCCGGCGCGGCGAAGCGCTCACGGCCGCGGGCATCGCGGAAGCGCTGCTGCCAACCACCGCAGCGCTGCGCTTCGGGAAGCGCTTCGCAGTGGTCGCGCACCACTTCACAGCTGGCGGCATTCACCGGCGTCACTCCGCCAAGGCCCTGTACCGTCATCAGCTCGCAGCGGCCGGGCGCGGCTTCGTACTCGTACAGGTAGCCGCCGCCCTGGCTGTCGGTGCACTGGAAGATCGGAGGAAGCGGCGGCTTCGGTGGACCGTCACCTGCGGCGGCGCGGGCCTCGGCATCGCGGCGCAGCGTCGCGCTGTCGAGGATCTGGTCGTCTCCTGCGTGTTCGACCATGCCTGCTTCCATGATCGTGCGTCCTTCGTCCGCGCGTCGTGGTTTTGCTGGGGCCGCAGGGGCAACGGCCGGTCCGGACGGCACCGGCGCGGGTGTTTCAACGGGCGCGGATGCAGGTTCGGCGGCTACAGGCGCAGCGGCGGCCGGCTGCGAGTTGGCCGGGTCGGGGATGCGCAGCACCTGCTGCTTGCTGCCGGTGGCGCATGGCGTGCGCTGCAGGGTAGGGACGTCACTGCTGCTGGAGGTACAGCGGTAGATCACGCCCTCTTCGGCCAACGCGCTTCCGGGCAGCAAGACCAGGAGCAGCCAGATCACTCGGTTCATGCGCACAGCGTACAGGCTGCGACGGCGTGCTGCGCTCAGCGTTCGCAATCGCGCGACAGGCGCGCATCGATACCGCGCTGTTCGTTGCTGATGGCGGTGCGTTCACTCTGCAGCGCGCTGTTGTAACGGCGATCCAGCTCCCAGCGGCGGTCACTCAGCCGTGCGCAGACTTCCTGTGGTGGCAACGCATGGCAGCTGTCGCGGACCAGCACGCTGCCGGCCGGCACCTGCACGTCCATGCCGATCGAGGGGCGGCGATAACCCGTGCCTTCGCCGATCGGCGTGCCGATGGCCGGGCGTGGTCCGGGATAGGCTGGACCACGATGGCCGTGCGGCAGCCAGACACTGGTCCACAGCGGCACCCAGCGCGGATTGCCTTCGTTGTTGTCGCTGGTATAGCGCCGTCCGTCCTCGCTCACGCACTCGTACATCGGCTGCGGCGGCTGGATGTAGACGTGGCGGACTTCGCGCTCGCGGATGACCGGGGTTTCGCTGGGCGGCGGAGGCGTGGCATCACTGCGCACCACCCGTGGAGCGGGATCGCGCGGGCGCTGCAGGTCGCGCACCTGCTGGCGGCCGCTGTTGCACGGCCTGTCCTGCAGGGCGACGGCACCGTTGCTGGCAACGCAGCGGTAGACACGCACGTCCTCGGCCGCGGGTGCCGTCCACGGCAGCAGCAGACACAGGCTCAAGGTGGCGCGCAGCAGGGTCATGGCGGCAGGGTGCGTGATTGTCCGCAGCAGCGCAATCGCCGGCTCAGGAGCGCAGCACGTTGCCGCTGAGCGCGTCGCGGATCGGGGTGGGCTGGGCCAGGCCGCCGGTCTGCCCATCGAGGATGCCGTCGAGCAGGCGCAGCAGGCGCGGGTCCAGTTCTTCGCGGCTGCGTGCCGGTGGTTCGCCGGCCAGGTTGGCGCTGGTGGAGACCAGCGGGCCGCCCCAGGCGCGGCAGAGTTCGGCCACCAGCGGGTGCGCGCTGATGCGCACCGCGATACCGCTGTGTTCGCCGGTGACCCAGGGCTGCGCGCGCGGGCCGGCAGGCAGGATCCAGGTGTTGGCACCGGGCCAGCTGGCCAGCACCGCGCGCTGGCGGGCGTCGGGCAGCGCCTGCAGCCGCACCCAGCCTTCCAGCTGCGCCAGTTCGGCCGCGACCAGGATCATGCCTTTCTCGATCGGGCGCTGCTTCAGCCGCAGCACCATGTGCACCGCAGCTTCGTGCGAGGGATCACAGCCCAGGCCCCAGACCGCTTCGGTCGGGTAGGCGATCACGCCGCCCGCGCGGAGCGTGGCGACAGCAGAGTCCAGGGTGAGTTCTTTCATGGCGGCGACCGGCCCGGCGTGGGCCTTCATTATCCCCCTGCCGCGTGCAGAAGGGGTGGACCTAGGCACCTGGGGTAGTGCCGGCCGCTGGCCGGCATCAGCGGTAGGTACAGACTGCTTATGGTGGGTGCGGACCGTTGGTCCGCACACCTTGACCCTCATCCACGCATGGCGTGGATCTACTTCTTTGCAGCGGCCTTCTTCGCCGGGGCTTTCTTCGCAGCAGCCTTCTTCACCGCTTTCTTTGCAGCGGCCTTCTTCGGCGCCGCTTCCTTCTTCACCGCCGCCTTCTTTGCCGGGGCCTTCTTCGCGGCAGCCTTCTTGGCGCCGAAGCCCTTGCGCACCGGCTTGCCGGTTTCTTCCATCAGCTGCTGCACTTCGGCCAGGGTCAGCGAGGCCGGTTCGCGATCCTTGGGGATCTTGCCGTTCATCTTGCCGTCGCTGATATACGGGCCGAAACGGCCGTTCAGCACCTGGATGTCGCTGCCCTCGAACTCCTTGATGATCCGGTTGCGCGCGATCTCTTCCTTCTCTTCGATCAGGAACACGGCGCGGGCCAGGTCGATGGTGTACGGGTCGTCTTCCTTCTTCAGCGAGGCATAGGTGCTGCCGCGCTTGGCGAACGGACCGAAGCGACCGATGCCGACGCTGACCGGTTCGCCCTTGTCCTCACCCAGCGCGCGCGGCATCAGGAACAGTTCCAGCGCGTCTTCCAGGGAGATGGTGTGCATCGACTGGCCGGGGCGCAGCGAGGCGAACTTCGGCTTCTCCTCGGCGTCCTCGGCGGTGCTGCCGATGGCCGCATAGGGCCCGAAGCGGCCCAGGCGCACGCTGACCGGCTTGCCGGTCTTCGGGTCGGTGCCGAGCTCGCGCGCGCCACTGGCCTCGGCACGGTCGACCGATTCCTTCTTGTCTTCCACCAGCTCCTTGAACGGCTCCCAGAAGCGGGCCATCAGCGGGATCCACTCTTCTTCGCCACGCGAGACGGCGTCGAGCTCGTCTTCCAGCTTGGCGGTGAAGTCGTAGTCCACGTACCGGGTGAAATGGCTGGACAGGAACTTGGACACCGCGCGGCCCACATCGGATGGGCGGAAGCTGCGGCCTTCCATTTCCACGTACTTGCGGAACAGCAGGGTCTGGATGATCGAGGCGTAGGTCGAGGGACGGCCGATGCCGTACTCTTCCAGCGCCTTCACCAGCGCCGCTTCGGTGTAGCGCGGCGGCGGCTGGGTGAAATGCTGTTCGGCCTGGATGCGTTCCAGCGGCACGCGGTCGCCGGGCTTCATCGCCGGCAGCTTGCGGCCTTCGTCCTCGTCCTCGGCGCTCTTGTTGTCCTTGCCTTCTTCGTACACGGCCAGGAAGCCGGGCACCACCACAGTGGTGCCGCTGGCACGGAACACGTGTTCGCTGCCGGCGGACAGATCGACGCTGACGGTGTTGAGGGTGGCCGGAATCATCTGGCAGGCCACCGCACGCTTCCAGATCAGCTCGTACAGCTTGCGCTCGTCATCGGTCAGGTAGCGCGCCACCTGCGCAGGCGTGCGCAGCGCCGAGGTCGGGCGCACCGCTTCGTGCGCTTCCTGGGCGTTCTTCGACTTGGTCTGGTAGGTGTTCGGCTGGTCCGGCAGCGAGGCGATGCCGTAGTCGCGGGCGATCACGTCGCGGATCTCGGCCAGCGCGTCCTGCGACAGGTTCACCGAGTCGGTACGCATGTACGAGATCAGGCCGACGGTGCCTTCGTCACCGATCGCCACGCCTTCATACAGCTTCTGCGCCACCTGCATGGTCTTGCGGGTGGTGAAGCCGAGCTTGCGCGAGGCTTCCTGCTGCAGGGTGGAGGTGGTGAACGGCGGCGCCGGGCGGCGCTTGCGCTCCTTGCTGGCCACATCGGTGACATGCAGCGAGCCCTGCGCGGCCTGCTGGATGCGCAGGCGGGCGGCCTCGGCGGTGTCGCCGTCGGTGATGGTGAACTGTTCGAACTTCTGCCCGTCCAGCTTGATCAGCTTGGCGTTGAAGTGCTGCGACGGGTGCGCGCACTCGGCGGCGATCGACCAGTATTCGCGGGCGATGAAGGCTTCGATCTCTTCCTCGCGCTCAACGATCATGCGCAGCGCCGGGCTCTGCACGCGGCCGGCGGACAGGCCGCGCTGGACCTTGCGCCACAGCACCGGCGACAGGTTGAAACCGACCAGGTAATCCAGCGCGCGGCGCGCCTGCTGGGCGTCGACCAGGTCGCTGGCGATCGCGCGCGGCTGGCTGATCGCTTCCTTGATGGCGCGCGGGGTGATCTCGGTGAACACCACGCGCTGCATCGGCTTGTCCTTGACCAGCCCGCGTTCCTTCAGGATCTCGGCGATGTGCCAGCTGATCGCTTCACCCTCGCGATCCGGGTCGGTCGCCAGCAGGATGTCGTCGGCGCCCTTGGCGGCCTTGGCGATCGCATCGACATGCTTTTCGTTCTTGTCGATCACGTCGTAGTGCATGGCGAACCCGTTGTCCGGGTCGACTGCGCCTTCCTTCGGGATCAGGTCGCGCACGTGCCCATACGAGGCCAGGACCGTGTAGTCCTTGCCGAGGTATTTGTTGATCGTCTTGGCCTTGGCCGGCGATTCGACGATGAGCAGGTGCTTGGGCATGTCAGGAAAGGTCTGTGGGCGGACCGGGGGAGAGGGGCCGCTAGGGTGGAGCAAACGGCCGCATTAGTGAAGCGGCCACGGGCAAATCCATAAACTGAACGCCCGGTAATGTGCCGGGCGTTCAGGTTTCACCTTATTAGAGGAATCACGCCCGGCCAGCCCATGTCAAGCAGCCAGGCGTGAGGATGGCCGTTCATGAGGCCATCTTGGCGATGAAGCCAACCGCGAACACCATGAGCGCCAGGCCCACCAGCGACAGCAGGCCGGTCAGTACGAGCACCAGCACGGTCACCGTGCCCAGCTCCCGGCGCTGCAGCTGCGGCTGGTCGGTGTAGGCCCAGCGGTCGACCACCAGGGTGTCGCAGATCATGTCGTGCAGGCCCTGCTTGCGCTCGGTGAAGGCGGCCATCAGGAAACCGATACCGAGGGTGAAGGTGCTGAGCACCGCGGCCCAGTAGCGACCAAATGCGCGGGCCTTGGTCAGGCGCTCGCCATTGCTGCGCACGACCTTGATGCCGACCGCCATCTTGCCCAGCGTGGCACCGCCCTGCGAGGCATGGAACCAGGTGTAGTACGCCATGCCGATGGCCAGGTTGATCAGGGCACTGGCCAGCTGGGCCACGATTTCGATGGCCGATTCGCCGCTGCCCACCGCACCCATGCTGGCACCAAGCACCACACCGAGGATGGCGCCGATGATGCCGCCGGGGATGGCCAGCACGAAGTAGTCGATCATGTAGGCCGCCACGCGCTTCCAGAAGCCCGCGTAGACCACTTCGCCGCCCATCACCGGCTGGGCATGGCCGCCGCCGCCGAGCGCCGCAGGGGCGCTGTAGGGCGAACTGCTGAGGGCGCCGGTGCCAGGCAGTGGCGCCGTACCGTTGTCGATCGCGGCATAGTCGCCACGCAGGTCGAAGCCGCCACTGCCGGTGGCCGTGCTGGCGTCGGCCAGTGTCTGCAGTCCCAGTTCGTCGACCACCTGGCGCAGCGCAGCCCACTGCGCCATGCCTTCGCGCCAGACCAGGGTGTCCAGGTTCAGCTGGCCGCGCTGGAAGCGCTGGCGGATCTCCTGGACCGGCAGCGGGCCCTGGCGTTGCTGTCCTTCGGCGTAGTACCACTCAGTCATTGCATGTTCCCTGTTGAATCATCCTTGGAGGTGCTGGCGTGCGCGTGGCTCAGCCGCGGCACGTCGGCGGCAGGTACTTGTCGTTGCTTTCGCCACTGCATTCCCAGCGGCCGCTGTCGCGATCGTATTCCAGCCACAGCAGGTCGCCATCAAGGCTCTTGCCGGGCAACGCCAGGGTGGCTTCGATGCCGCAGTGGCCATTGTTGAAGCGACCGATGTTCACCGCTGACAGCCCTGCATGGGCGAAGTCACCCGGGGCCGGGAAGCCGGCGTCGTTGGCACCGGGGCAACGGCCTTCGTCATCGGCGAAATGCTGCACCTGGTCCTTCAACGGCTGCAGCGCGGTCACTGCGCCGGCGACCTTGGCGCGCACGGTGTAGTCGTTGTAGGCGGGCAGCGCGATGGCAGCCAGGATGGCCACGATCGGGACCAGCACCAGCAGCAGGCCGCCGCCGATGATGGCGGTCAGGGCGCAGCCGGACAGCTTCTTCTTCGGCGCCGGCAGGGCGGTGGCCGATGCACTGGTGGTGTAGGGCGTGGACGGCGGCAGTACCGGCGGCTGCGGCGGAGGCGGTGCCACCGGTTCCGGATCGGGCTCGGGTTCCACCGGCGGTGCGGCAGCGTCCAGCGCCGGCACGATCAGGCCGAGTTCGTCGACCACGGTGCGCAACGGCTGCCATTGCGGCAGGCCGTCGCGCCAGACCAGGGTGTCCAGGGAGATCTGGTTGTTGCGGAACAACTCGACCAACTGTTCCGCCGGCAGCGGACCCTGCTGCCGGTTGCCTTCTGCATGGAACCACTCGCTCACGGGGACGCTCCTGAATGCGCTATGCCCCCAAGTGTACGGTCAGTGCAGGGGTTCTGGCTCGTCCATGAACATCTGCGTCTCCATCCAGGCGTACGCCGCCTCGGAGCCGGGCTGGTTGAACAGCACCATCAGCACGACCCACTTCAGGTCGTCCAGGTCCAGTTCGTCCTGGTCCAGGGCCATGGCCCGGTCCAGCACCAGCTCGCGCTGGTCGGCGTCGAGGATGCCGTGCTGTTCCAGGTACAGCAGGAAACCACGGCATTCCACGTCCAGCTTGTCCAGTTCGGGGCCGTGGTAGACGCGCACGGGGCCATCGACCCGTGCCTGGGCCACGCTCGGCCGCTGCGCGGCCAGGGCATCGAGCCAGTCGAATGCCTTGTTGATCTCGGTTGGGCTGAAACCGGCCTGGATCAGGCCGTTCTGGAGCGAATCGCGGTCACGGATCAGGTCCGCATCTTCGCTGAAATAGTGTTCAAACAGGTACAGCAGTACGTCCAGGATGCTCTCTTTCATTGCCCCTCGGCCTGCGTCGCGCGACGCTGTGGAGGTGAAGAAACTAGGGAGTTCGACAGTAGCGGCCGTGTACGCACACCACGATTCCCGCCAGTTCCATGGCCAGCAGCATGGAGGACACCTGGGGCGCCGTCAATCCACAGCGCGTGATCAGTGAATCCATACCGCTTGGGTTGTGGTCCAGGGCCCGCCACAAGCTCTGGTAGTCAGGGTCGTCGGCCCAGCGCGCCGGCAGGAGTGCCGGCGGTGCCTGTTCAGTGGGGGTGGCGAGCCGTGATTGCAAGCCCGGCAGCTGCTGGCGAAGGGCGGGCGCCAGCAGTTCAAGGACCTCCTCCGGGCGCTCGACCAGTGCGGCACCCTCGCGGATCAACCGGTGGCAGCCCGCGGCGCGTGGGTTGAGTACCGAACCGGGCAGGGCACAGACCTCGCGGCCGGCCTCGGCGGCCAGGCGTGCGGTGATCAATGCGCCGGAGCGCTGGGCGGCCTCGACCACCACCGTCGCCAGCGCCAGCCCGGCCACCAGGCGGTTGCGGGCTGGAAAGTGACCGGGGCGTGCCGGTGTGCCCGGCAGGTACTCGCTGAGCACCGCGCCTTCGGCGGCGATCCGGGCCTGCAGCCGGGCATGGTTGTCCGGGTAGGTCCGGTCCGGGCCGGTGCCGATCACCGCCACGGTGCAGCCCCCGGCGTCCAACGTGGCCTGGTGAGCGGCCGCGTCGATGCCTGCCGCCAGTCCGCTGGTCACCGCCAGGCCCGCTTCGACGAAGCAGCCAGCAAACCGGGCGGCCAGGGCGCGTCCGCCCGGCGTCGGCGAGCGGCTGCCGACCAGCGCCACCGACGGGCGCCAGGCCAGGCTGGGGTCGCCGGCGATGAACAGCGCCAGGGGTGGGTTCGGGACATCCAGCAGGGGCGGGGGGAATGCCGGATCGGTGAAGGCCAGCAGGTGCTGGTTGTCGTCTTCCAGCCAGCGCCGTGCCACGGCCCAGGCCCGGGTGTCCGGGCATTCCAGCGCGGCGCACTGCTCGGGCGTGCAGCCGTGCGCGCGCCAGTTCGCGGCGCCCTGCGCGATCGCAATCTCCGCGCTGCCTGCGGCCTGCAGCAGGGCCCGCCGTGGCGCCAGCGCGCCGCCTGCCATCAACAGGCGCAGCAGCGCCTCGTCAGCTTGGTTGGTCATCCCCCCACTATCGAGCGCATACAACAAAGGCGCCCTAGGGCGCCTTCGCATGTGGCTGTCAGGTTTTGCCGGAGGTGCCTGCCGGCCAGCGGCCGGCACTACCTGCAGTGGCCGGGCAACACGGGACTGGTTACTTCGCGTCCGGGTGCAGTGCGTTGAACCCCACGCGTACCGGCTTCACGCCCTGCATCACCAGCGCGTAGCTGACGTTGTCGAAGGTACGGAACACCATGGCGTGCGCGGCGTATTCGTCCGGCAGCGAAACCCGGCCGGCGCCGGTGCTGAGCGAATCGTCCATGCGCGACGAGGTGGGGTACTTCATGCGGTGCGCCACGTGGCGGCCCGGGCGCCACAGCGAGAACACGGTGCCGTTGTCCACGCCCTGTGCGCGACCTGCGGAAATCGCGATCACATCGCGCGGGCCAGCGGCGGTGAACATGTCGGTGACGGCCAGCACGCGCACATCGACGCCCTCGACACCGGCGGCCGGGACATGGGGGACGAACTGCAGGTCGTACGGCTTGGCCTCGACCGGGACCAGGCGGTCGCCGGCACGCACCTCGCGGCCGCCTTCGTTCTTGTCCAGCACCAGGGTGGACGCCTCGACCTTGCCGCCGGCGACATGGGTGATGGTGCCGGTGGCGACCTGGGCCAGCTCATAGCCGAGTACGCCGCGGCGGTGGTTGGGGGCGTTGTAGGCCCGCCACAGGTTGCCGCTGCCGGGGGTGACGTCGCCGTTGGCGGTCAGGTCCTCGGTCGGCTTGGGCTGGGCGTAGCGCACGGTCGGGCGGACCACGGCCCAGCGCTGGCCCAGCTGGGCGTCGGCCAGGCGCACGTAGACCGCACTGCCGCTGGTGACGCGCAGGCGTTCTTCTTCCAGGCCGGCCACGTAGGGTAGCTGCTCGATGCTGTCGACCACGCTCAGCTGCTTCAGGAACGGCTCGACCTGGGCCAGCGGAATGGCATCGATCGGGGCTTCCTGGCGCGGGCCGGGCTTGGCAGCGACGGTCACCCGGTCCAGATAGGCCAGGCTGAGCACGTCACCGGGATAGATCAGGTGCGGATTGGCGATCTGCGGATTGGCCTGCCAGATCTCCGGCCACAGCCACGGCTTCTGCAGGAAACGTGCGGCGATATCCCACAACGTATCCCCTTTTCGGACCACATAGGTGTCCGGGTGCCCGCCATTCACTTCCACGGCGGTAGCATAGGCAGCCACGGTCAGCATCGCCGCGGCGACGACCGTACGAAAACGAAGCAACATAGGTGTGAAGCCCTGATTCCCCAACAGGTCCGCGCACTATAGTCCAGAAACCGGGGCGCAAGGCAAGCGTTGGAGCTAGAATCTGCGACGTATGCCGGCGTGCCGGCCCCCTATCCGGAAACAGCCATGGCCCTTCTCCCCATTCTCGAGTTCCCCGATCCGCGCCTGCGTACCAAGGCTGCGTTGATCGAAGCCGCCGAAGTCACCACGCCGGCCTTCCAGGAACTGATCGACAACATGTTCCTGACCATGTACGACGCCCCGGGCATTGGCCTGGCCGCCACCCAGGTGGACGTGCACAAGCGCTTCATGGTCATCGACGTCAGCGAAGAAAAGAATGAACCGCATGTGTTCATCAACCCGGAAATCGTCGCCAAGGACGGAGGCCGGGTGTATCAGGAGGGCTGCCTGTCGGTTCCGGGCATCTTCGCCGACGTGACCCGCGCCGATACCATCACCGTGAAGTACCTGGACCGCAACGGCCAGGAACAGCAGCTGGAAGCCGGCGAAGTGCTGGCCACCTGCATCCAGCACGAGATGGATCACCTGGACGGCAAGCTGTTCATCGACTATCTGTCGCCGCTCAAGCGCGAGATGGTGCGCAAGAAGCTGGCCAAGCAGCGCAAGCACGTGGCGTGATCGCCAATCCGGGCCGCCCATCGGGTGGCCCGTGCCTGCGCGACGCGCGCGGGCTGTACGGCGCCGGCCGACGGCGCCGTTTTCTTTCCTGCACGAATCCATCCTGCAAGTGGGGTAGCCATGAGGATTGTCTTTGCCGGTACGCCGGAATTCGCGGTGTCGTCGCTGCGCGCGGCTGCGCGCCACCATGAGGTCGTGGCCGTCTACACCCAGCCTGATCGTCCGGCCGGCCGTGGCCGTGGCCTGGCGCCGTCGCCGGTCAAGCTTGAAGCCGTGGCCCGTGGCATTCCGGTCTACCAGCCCGAATCGCTGAAGGATGAAGCCGCCCAGCAGCAGCTGCGCGACCTGCAGCCGGACCTGATGGTGGTGGTAGCGTACGGCCTGATCCTGCCGAAGGCGGTGCTGGCCATTCCGACCCATGGCTGCTGGAACGTGCATGCCTCGCTGCTGCCGCGCTGGCGCGGCGCCGCGCCGATCCAGCGCGCGATCCAGGCCGGCGATGCGAAGACCGGCGTCTGCCTGATGCAGATGGAGGCCGGCCTGGATACCGGCCCGGTGCTGCTGCACCAGGAGCTGCCGATCGCCGCCACCGATACCGGTGGCCAGCTGCATGACAAGCTGGCGGATCTGGGCGCGCAGGTGCTGTCCGACGGCCTGGGCCTGCTGCGGGCCGGCATCAAGCCGATCGCGCGGCCGCAGCCGGAGCAGGGCGTGACCTACGCGCACAAGCTGGACAAGGCCGAGGCCCGCCTGGACTGGGCGCAGAACGCCGATGCACTGGCGCGCACCGTGCGCGCCTTCAATCCGTGGCCGATCGCCGAGGCCACGCTGGCCGGCGAGCGCGTGCGCATCCACGGCGCGGTCGCCCTTGACCTCGCCCACGGCCAGGCGCCGGGCACGGTGCTGGCGGCCAGCCGCGATGGCATCGACATCGCCTGTGGCCAGGGCGCACTGCGCCTGCGTGTGCTGCAGCGGGAAGGTGGCAAGGCGATTACTGCGGCCGACTACCTCAACGCCCGCCGCGATCTGCGCGTGGGGGCATAAGCGGTGTCGAAGCAGAACGATTTCTCCGTCGCCAAGGCGGCGCCGGGCGCGGCCACGCGCATGCTGGCTGCACGTGTGCTGGCACAGGTGTTCACCCGTGGCCGTTCGCTGAAGGCCGAACTGGCCTGGGCGCTGCCGAAGCTGGCCGACAGCCGCGACCGCGCGCTGCTGGAAGCCCTGTGTTTCGCCGTCCTGCGCCGCCGCAGCACCTATGACGCGGCGCTGCAGTCGTGGATGCAGAAGCCGCTGTCGGCGCGTGATGCCGATCTGCGCACGCTGCTGATGGTCGGGTTCGCCCAGCTGGACGTGCTGGAGCTGCCGGCGCACGCGGCGCTGTCGGCCACCGTCGATGCCGCGCGTGCACTGGGCCGTGAGCGCCAGGCGGGCCTGGTCAATGCGATCCTGCGCCGCGCGCAGCGCGAAGGTTTCCCGGAGCAGCCAGCGCGCGATGCCTTCCCGGAATGGCTGGCCGATGCGGTGGAACGCGATTGGCCGGCACAGGCCGACGCGATCTTCAGCGCCAGCCTGCAACCGGCGCCCCTGTGGCTGCGCGCCAACCGCCAGCAGGGCGGTCGTGACAAGGCACTGGCCGCGCTGGCCGAAGCCGGCATTGCCGCAGAAGCCAGTCCGCTCAGTGCCGACGCGTTGCGCCTGGCCTCTCCGGTTGCCGTGAATCAGCTGCCCGGCTTCGCCGAGGGCGCGATCTCGGTGCAGGACCTGTCGGCGCAGTGTGCCGCCGATGCGCTGGCCCCGGTGGCCGGTGCCCGCGTGCTGGACGCTTGTGCGGCACCCGGCGGCAAGTCGGCGCACCTGCTCGAGCGCGACCCCAGCCTGCGCCTGCTGGCGCTGGATATCGACGCGCGCCGCCTGGCCCGTGCACGCGATACCTACACCCGTACCGGCGTGGGCGAGCATGCGCAGACCCTGGCGGCAGATGCCAGTGATCCGGGCGCCTGGTGGGATGGCGTGCCGTTCGACGCGATCCTGCTTGATGCGCCGTGCTCGGCGACCGGCGTGATCCGCCGCCAGCCGGATGTGATGTTCCACCGTCGCGCCGAAGACATCGATGCACTGGTCGGCGTGCAGGCGCGCCTGCTGGAAGCCTGCTGGTCGATGCTGCGCCCGGGCGGCGTGCTGTTGTATGCCACCTGTTCGATCCTGCGCGCCGAGAACATCGATCAGGTGCGCGCGTTCCTGAAGTGGCATCCGGATGCCGTGGCGCAGCCGCTGGGCGATGCATTCGGCGTGGATTGCGAAGGGGTGGCGCGCCAGCGGCTGCCGGGTGAAAACGATGCTGACGGTTTCTTCTACGCGCGTCTGTTAAAAGCAGCCTGACCCCCGCTGCCGTTTCGAGTCCCATGCTGAAAGCCCACGCGTCGCGCCAGACGTGGTTGTTGGTGGTGATGGCCCTGCTGGTGCTGGGGGCCGGCCTGGGCCTCCGTGATCCGTGGCCCTCGGATGAGCCACGTTTCGCGCTGGTGGCCAAGCAGATGGTCGACAGTGGCTACTGGTTGTTCCCGCATCGCGGCCCCGAGCTGTATTCGGACAAGCCGCCGATGCTGATGTGGTTGCAGGCGGCGATGTACAGCCTGGTCGGCCACTGGCGGGTGGCGTTCCTGCTGCCCTCGCTGCTGGCCGCGCTGGGCACGCTGTGGTGCGTGGTCGATCTCGGCCGCCGCCTGTGGACGCGGCAGGTGGGGCTGTACGCGGGCTGGGCACTGCTGTTCGCGCTGCACTTCACCTTCCAGGCGAAGAAGGCGCAGATCGATCCGCTGGTGGTGCTGTTCATCACCCTGGCCAACTACGGCCTGCTGCGCCATCTGCTGTTGGGTCCGGCCTGGCGCTGGTGGTGGCTGGGCTGGTTCTTTGCCGGCATCGGTGTGATCACCAAGGGCGTAGGCGTGCTGGCGCTGATGATGATCGCGCCGGCGGCAGTCGCATCCGTGCTGCACTGGCCGCGGGTACGCCTGCACGTGCGCGACCTGCGTTTCTGGCTGGCACCGTTGGCCTTCCTGCTGGCGGTGTCGTTGTGGCTGGCGCCGATGCTGCTGGCAGGCTTCGCGACCGGTTCGGAGCCGTACCGCGCCTACATGGACGACATCCTGTTCCGGCAGACCGCGCGGCGCTATACGCAGTCCTGGGACCATCACCAGCCGTGGTGGTACTTCCTGGCGATCATGCCGTCGATGTGGGTTCCCGCGTTCCTGCTCCTGCCCTGGGCGCTTCCGGCCTGGTTCCGGCGGCTGCGCCGGCGCGATGCGCGCTACCTGCTGCCGTTGGCCTGGTGGCTGCTGGTCGTGCTGTTCTTCTCCCTTCCGCACGGCAAGCGCGACGTCTACATCCTGCCGGCATTGCCGATGTTCTGCCTGGCGTTGGCGCCGTTGCTGCCCGGGCTGCTGAGGCGACGTGATGTGCAGCGTGTGCTGGGCGCATTCACCGCGTTGCTGGCACTGGCGCTGGGGCTGGTCGGTGCGCTGGCGCTGCTGGGTGATCCGGGTTTCGAAGTGCGCCTTACTCATGGCCGCGGGTTGCTTCCCGGTGCCACCGATGCGCTGGCCTGGGCGGCGCTGGCGATGGCGGTCTGGTCGGCCTTGAGCCTGTGGGTGTGCGGGCGCCAGCGTCGGCACGTTGCCCTGGCCTCTAGCCTGGCAGGAGTCTGGGTGCTGTACAGCCTGGTCGGCTATCCGGTGTTGAACGACTCCAGCTCGGCCCGTGGCCTGATGCGTGAAGTGAGTGCACGCATCGGTCCGCAGGCCGAGCTGGGACTGGTGGCATGGAAAGAGCAGAACCTGCTGATGGCCGATCGCCCGGCGGCCACCTTTGGATTCGAAGCACGTTGGCATCAACAGCTGCAGGCGGCCGTGCGCTGGCAGCGGCTGGTTCCGCAGCAACGCTGGCTGCTGGTGAACGAGGATGCGATGCAGGCCTGCATTGATCGTGCGCGGGCCGAGATGGCGGGCATTTCCAATCGTCGCCGCTGGTGGCTGGTGCCTGCCGATGCGGTCGCCGGCGACTGCCGGCCGTCAGTGGCGGAACTCGAGCACGAGCGCCGCCTGCAGGGCCCCGGCATCACCGATTGAGCGTTCGGGGAGCGTGGCTCAGGTGCTGGCCAGGGCGGCGTGATAGCTGGCCAGCGTGGCGTCGGCAAATGTCTGCAGGCCGAACTCCCGCTGTGCATGGCGGCGTGCTGCGCGGCCCTGTTCCGGCAGCGCATCGCGCTGTGCGTACAGCGCCTTTACCTGGGCGGCGATGGCGTCGATGTCGCGTGTGGCAACCACCCAGCCATCGACGCCTTGTTCGATGTTCTCCGGCAGGCCCGCGTAGTCGCTGACCAGCATCGGCTTGGCGCTGGCCATCATCTCGCGGCAGGCGAAGGAGATCGTCTCGACGTCATGGGACAGTACGAAGCCAGCATCGCCGGCCGCGATCAGGACACGGGTATCGGCCAGCAGGCCGGTGAAGTGCACCTGCGCGGCCACCTCGCCCAGCGCCTGCACCTGTTCGCGCTGCTGCGCGCTGGGCAGGTGGCCGGCCACGGCCATGTGCACATGCGGACGCACCGCATCGGGCAGCCGTGCGATGGCCCGGGCCAGGTCGATCCAGCCCTTGTAATCATCGGTGCCGGCATTGCTGACCAGCACCAGCGCCTGTGGATCCTGCGTCCACTGCTGGCGCAGCGCGCTGCCGGTGCCGGCCGGCTGCGGTGAGTAGCGCTCCAAGTCAACGCCATTGCGGACCACGTCGATCGGGCAGCGACGGTACGGGCCCTGTTCCAGCAGGCGCTTGGTGTCGGCCGAGACCGCGATCAGCCGATCGGTGGCCCAGCGTGCGCGCAGCGCATTGCCAAAGGTATTGGTGGGTTTGCTGTTGTGCTTGGTCAGCACGATCGGCGGGCGGCGCATGCCCAGCAGCCCCTGCATCACGAAGCGGTGGTCGCGTGCACCGTTGACATGGATCAGGTCGATGCCTTCATCGTGGACCAGCCTGCGCAGCGCGCGCTGTTCGGCCAGCTGCCGGGGCAGCGTTGGCAGGCCGCTGCCGAACGCAATCGGCAGTGTGCGGGCAATGCCTTCAGCGGCCATGGTCCGCAGCAGGCGGCTGTCGGCCGGCGCGGCGACGTGGAGCGTGTGCTGGCCGTGCAGCGCACGCGCCAGCGAGACGATGTACGTGGTGTGGCCGCCACCGTCGCCGTAGTGGAAGTTGGTGTACAGGATTTTCATGGGGGGTCTTCAGGCAACGCCCACGCAGTGTGACACAGCGTGGTCAAGGCCGGTCCGCGGAAGGCGCCGGGTCGGCCACCGCCTGTCTATTGCCCAGCATCCACAGCATGATGGTCTTCTGCCGCACGTAGTTGGCGCGGACGTAGGCGTAGACCAGGCCGTGCCAGCCGTCGCGGAAGCCGCCACGGAACAGGAAGCCGCGCCAGAACCGCCAGGCCGGCGCCAGCACCAGCTTGCCCAGCGTGGCCCGCTTGCCGCGCGCGAACTCGTGCTCGGCCATCATCCGCGCGTACTTCTCGGTCTTGGCCAGCTGCTGCTGCAATGACCGGTACGGATAGTGGATCAGGTCGCCGCGTAGGGTGCCCACACTGCCGTCGACACTGGCCGCCTCGTGGATCTCGCGCTTGCCGCGCCAGCCGCCGCGGCGGCGGTCGAACAGGCGCATCACCCGGTCCGGGTAGGCATTGCCATGGCGCAGGAACTTCCCGAAGTACTCCGAGAGGCGGGCGAAGCGGTAGCCGGCCTGGCCGGCGAAGCCACCGTCGCGGGCCTGCTCGATGGCCGTGCGCAGCTCGGGGCTGATGCGCTCGTCGGCGTCCAGGCACAGCACCCAGTCGTGGCTGGCCTGCTCGACGCAGAACGCCTTCTGGCTGCGGAAGCCCTCGAACCGGCGCTGCAGCACGCGGGCACCGGCGGACTCGGCGATGGCTACGGTGGCATCGGTGGACTGCGAGTCCACCACCACGATCTCATCGCAGAAGGCCAGCGAGGCCAGGCAGTCGCCGATGCGCCCGGCCTCGTTGAACGCGATAATGCACGCCGAGATGCGAGGCCGTTCGATGGGAGCGGTCGTGGAGGACATGATGGCCGGGTACCTGTTGTTTGCGACGGAGCGCTATGCGCTGCCTATTCTCGCCCCGTTGGCGCAGGCCTTGCACGCGTCCGGGCAGGAGGTGGCGGCCTGGTTCGAGGACGGCGCGGCCGGCAGCAGCCTGCCGGGGGTGCCCAACGTGGGCCTGAAGCAGGCCCTGGCAATGCGTCCGCGGGCGGTGTTCAGCGCGGCCAACTGGGTGCCGACCTTCCTTTCGGGGGCCAAGGTGCAGCTGTTCCATGGCTTCAACGTGGAGAAGCGGGACAGTGCGCGCGGCCACTTCCGGGTGCGCGGCATGTTCGACCTGTACTGCACGCAGGGGCCGGCCACGACCGCACCGTTCCGCGAGATCGCCAGCCTGCAGGGCCACTTCGCCGTGGCCGAGACTGGCTGGCCGAAGCTGGACCCGCTGTTCCGCGATGACGGAGGCGAGAGTTCCGCGCTGCGCGCACCGGCCGGTGACCGCCCGGTGATCCTGTTCGGTTCCACCTTCACCGAGCGGCTCAGCGCGGCTCCGCACCTGCATGCGCAGATCGCCGCTGATATCGCCGCCGGTGACCACTACTGGCTGCTGACTCTGCACCCGAAGTGCCCACCGGAACTGTTCGAACGCTACCGCGCGCTGGCCGGTGCCAATGCCCGCTTCATCGAGCCGGAGCAGGTGATGGCCGCGCAGCGTGCCGCCGATGTGCTGGTGTCGGACACCTCATCGATCGTTTCGGAGTTCATCGTGCAGCACAAGCCGGTGGTGACCTTCCGCAACCGCGTGCCGAAGCCGCACATGATCGACTTCGATGATCCTGCGCAGCTGCAGGCGATGCTGCAGCGCGCGCTGCACCCGGACGCCGCGCTGCAGGCGGAAATCGTGCGCTACGCCGATGCCATCCACCCTTACCGCGATGGCCTGTCCAGCGAGCGCGTGATCACCGCCACCGAGGATTTCCTGTCCGGTGAAATGGGTGCGTTGCGGCGCAAGCCATTCGGCAGCTGGGTGCGCGATCTGCAGATCCGCAAGGACCTGGGTTATTGGGGCCCGTCGCAGCGCTGATGCCTCGCTGACCCCGCTCGCGGTAGTGCCGGCCGCTGGCCGGCAACCTCGGGAATGGCGGCAGTTGCCGGCCGGCGATCGGCACGACCTGTAGTGCTTACCAGCGCAGCTTGCGCCGCGCCAGCGCCGCGGCCAGTTGATGCAACACCTGTTGGGCCTGTGCCTGCGGCAGATGATGCAGCGTCAGCGCCACATCACCATGCGCGCCGGCGGTATCCAGCTGCAGGCTGCTGGTGCCCAGCAGTTTGTCCAGCGGCGAGCGTTGCAGGCGCAGGCCCTGCACCTTGTCCAGCTCGGCCCAGCGCCACCAGCGCTTCCACCAGCCGCCGCGCACCGCCACATAGTGTTCGTCCAGGTACCAGCCCATGCGTGCCATCTGCCGGTGCGCGACCAGCAGCGCCACCGGTAGCCACGCCAGCACCAGCAGGCCCCATGGGCCCCAGCGCCAGTACGCGGCCGCAGCCAGCAGCGGCACCAGCACCAGTGCGCCGAGGCACAGCCGCCACCAGCCGCGCTGCGGAATGGACTGCCATTGCAGCGGAGGCCACTGCAGCTGCGGCAGCAGGTGCTGCACCAGCTGCTCACAACGTGTACTGGACGCCAGCGGCGCGAGTTCGCGCAGGGCGCGGTCCTCATCGCGCGCGGGGCCACCGGCGGCACTGTCGATGCGCAGCTGACGCAGCCCGAACCAGCGCTGCAAAGTACCTTCGCGCAGCGTCCAGGCCTGGATGCGCCGGCGCGCCACGCTGCTGCGGGTGCGGCTGAGCAGACCGGCCGATACGGTCAGGCGTCGGTCCTGCTCGCTGAGGGTGAAGCCGTGGTAGCGCAGCAGCGTCAGCACCACCGACAGCACGCGCAGCGCCAGCCAGCCCAGCAGCAGCGCGGCAGCCAGCAGCAGAAACGCGCCGGTCACGCCGGGGTGCAGATGGCTGGCGTAGCCAAAGGCTTCGCGTCCACCGCGCTGGAGGGCATCGTCCATCACCGGCCGTGGCACGGTCTGGAACAGCACGCCGAACGCGGCGATCGCCAGCGCCCAGCCGCGGTTGGAGAGCAGGCCCATGCGTACCACGTCCCAACTCGACAGGCGCAGCAGTACCTGCTCGTTCTCAGTCGCGGTGCTGGCAACCGGGTCGGGCTCGGTGATGCCGGCGGCCTGCGGCGCCTGCCCGCGCTGGCGGACCAGCCGTTCCAGCGCCAGCGCCTGGTCCAGCTTCAGCACCCGCATCTCCGCTTCCGGGCGCACGCCACCGGCCGATTCCAGGCGCAGCTCGGCCACACCAAACAGACGGTGCAGCGGGTTCTGCCGCACCTCCACGTTGTGGATGCGCGCGAACGGAATCTCGCGCCGGTTGCGCGCGAGCAGGCCGCTGCGCACGGTGATCGCATCGCTGCCGATACGGTAGCGGTAGCTGAGGTACTGCAGCACCGACACCAGTACCAGTGCGGCAATTGCCGTCAGCGGAATCAGCTGCGCCCACATCGGGTCGCGGTCGCCGCGCTGGCCGAACACCAGCAGTGCGACCAGCGGCAGGAAGTAATGGCGCAGCTGCATCAGCAGCACGAACAACCACGACCACGGGTGCAGGCGATGGTCCTCGCCACCGGCAGGCAGCGATGCGGGCAGGGGCGGTGGCAGGCTCACAGGGCGTCGGCGTCCTGGTCGAGCTGGTGGGACAGGGTATCGCGCAGGCGCTCGGCATCCGCCTCGTCCAGGCCGCTGACGGTCACTGCGCTCATGCGGGTTCCGGCGGTGTGCACGATCAGCGTGGCCAGGCCGGCACGGCGTTCCAGTGGGCCGCGGCGCAGGTCCAGGTGCTGCACGCGCGAAATGGGGATGCGCGTTTCCAGCTGCCACATCAGATCGCGGCGCAGGCCCAGCCCTTGGGCATCCAGCCGCCAGCGGGTGCGGACCAGGCGCCGGCGGCCGAGCCAGGCGCCGAAGACGATGCCGATCAGCAGCCCAAGGGCGGCCGTCCACAGGCCGCCGGGCAGGTCGAAGAACCACCATGCAGCGGCCAGCGGCAGGCCCGGCACAAACAGGCCGCCGAAGGCACCTTCCAGTGCGGCCAGCCGCGCGGCGCGGCGCGGCAGCGACTGCCAGGCATCGGTGGTCGGAGCAGTAAGGGGAACGTCGGTCACGCGGGCTCCGTCAGGTGGCAGGGCGGGCGGTGGCGGCCGTGGCCGCACCGCGCAGACGGTAGCAGGTCGGCTGCGTTACTGGGCAGCCTGGATCAGCGCGTCCACATCCAGCATGTGGCCGGCACGATCAGCCTTGGTGCGCAGGTAGTGCTCGTTCTCGGCGGTGATCTCGCCGGTGACCGGAATGCAGTCCAGCACCTCGATGCCAGCGTTGCGCAGGCGCTGCGCCTTGGTCGGGTTGTTGCTGAGCAGGGCCACGCGCGAAATGCCCAGGCCGCGCAGCATCGCCACCGCGCTGCCGTAGCGCCGTTCGTCGGCGCCGAAGCCGAGCTGTGCATCGGCATCGATGGTGTCCAGGCCGTCATGCTGGTAGCCATAGGCACGCATCTTGGCCGCGATGCCGGTACCGCGGCCTTCCTGGTCCAGGTACAGCAGCACGCCGCCGCCCAGTTCCTTCAGCTTGCGCAGGCCGCGCCGCAGCTGGTCGCCGCAGTCGCACTTGAGCGAACCGAACAGGTCGCCGGTCAGGCACGAGGAGTGCACGCGTACCGGTACCACCGCCGACAGATCCGGTTCGCCGACGATGATCGCGACCTGGTCACGCTGGGCGACGCCACCACGGAACACCGCGAACGTGGTCATGCCGACATCGCGCAGCGGTACCGGCGAACGCGCCACCAGTTCGTAGTCATGCGCGGCATGTGCTGCGCCCTCGGCCAGGTCGCACAGCGCAACCTCGGCCGCGCCATCGAAGGTGCGGTCTTCGGCGTCCAGGCGCACCGCCACCATCGCCGGCAGCAACAGGCCGAGGCGGGCCAGTTCCACCGCGCCTGCATCGAAGGCGTCACCGGCGCTCCAGCCGTCCGGCATCGGGCCCGGTTCACGCAGGTAGCCCAACGAGGGCAGGGCATCGAAGGCAACACCGGCCAGCGGCAGGCGCGCACCCTGCGGGGCCTCCACGCCAAGCACGCGGGCGCGGGTGGCGGTCAGGAACAGGTAATGGCGCTCGCGGGCGGCATTGGCGAAGGCAGCGAAGCTGCTGGCCGTGGCGCTGTCCAGCGCGATCACCGCCAGGCGCTGGCCCTGGCCATCGTGGAGCAGCACCGGGCGACCGGCACGCAGTTCGGCCACAGCGCGCTCGCAGCGGATCGCGGCCGGATCGCCGAACAGGGAAGAAGCAGCAGACATGGCAGGACCGGGGGAGTCGGACATCGCAGTCTCTATGGGGGCGCCGGCGTCGTATTCAACGTGGTGCGGCCGCCGGTCGCAGGGGCCGGATGGGCCTGGGTGCGGCGGCCGTCAGTGCGGATGCTCTTCGGTCGCGTACGGGTCTTCCTCGCCGCTGCCCGGTGGCCGCAGCGTATAGCGCTTGTAGGTCCACTGGTACTGCGCCGGATCGCGGCGGGCAATGCGCTCGATGCCGGCATTGAGCGCGGTGGCGGCCACCTGCGGGTCCGGGTCGGCCACGGCGGCGTCGGTCGGTTCGATGTGCAGGGCGAATTCCATGTCCGGGCCGATGCGCTCGCACCAGCCATACAGCACGGTGGCGCCGGTGCGCTCGGCCAGCCGGTTGACCAGGGTCATGGTCAGCGCCTGCACGCCGAAGAACGGCACGAACACGCCATCGCCGGCCTTGGGCTGCTGGTCGGGCAGGATGCCGGTGGCACCGCCGTCCTTGAGCACCTTGAACAGCTGGCGCACGGCCGGGCCTTCAGCGCGCACCTGCTGTACGTTCTGGCCGCCCCGCACCAGCTGCAGGAAGGCATCGCTGGCCTCGTCCTCCGGTGGCTTGTAGACGATGGCGATCTGCCCGCGCGAGGCCAGCCACTGGTTCAGCAGCTCCCAGTTGCCGAAGTGCGGTGCGGCCACGATCACGCCCTTGCCGCTGGCCAGGGCCGCGTCGTACAGGGCCTCGCCGTGACGCTGCTTCAGATGCAGGCGCAGGTTGTCGGCCGGCGCCTGGCTCCACAGGCACAGGGTCTCGATGGCCTGCAGGGCGGTGGAGCGCAGCAGCTCCCGGTGCAGGCGGTCGCGCGTGGCGCGGTCCAGGTCCGGGTAGGCCAGCTCCAGGTTGCGTCGGGTGACGCGGCTCTCACGGGCGTTGAGACTGATCCAGGTCCAGGACAGGGCACGGGCGATTCCCCGCAGCAGCGGCCAGGGCAGGCGGGCGAACAGGGTGGTGGCGCGGTAGACCAGCCGGGCTTTGCGTTGCGGATTCATCTGCGCCAGTTTAGCCAAGGGCGCTGCTATCGTGGCCGGCCCCGTTCATTGGAGCCCACGATGCTCGTCCTTATCCAGCGTGTCAGCCAGGCTGCCGTCCACGTCGATGACGAAGCGGTCGGCCAGATTGGTCCGGGCCTGCTGGCGCTGGTGGGCATGGAACCGGGCGATACCGAGGCCCAGCTGCGGCGCATGGCCGAGCGCCTGCTGGGCTACCGGGTGTTCGCCGACGAGGCCGGGAAGATGAACCGCTCGCTGCGCGACACCGGCGGCGGCCTGCTGCTGGTCAGCCAGTTCACCCTGGCGG
Source organism: Stenotrophomonas mexicanensis (assembly GCF_032911605.1). Classification (NCBI taxonomy): domain Bacteria; kingdom Pseudomonadati; phylum Pseudomonadota; class Gammaproteobacteria; order Lysobacterales; family Lysobacteraceae; genus Stenotrophomonas; species Stenotrophomonas mexicanensis. The sequence continues at coordinate 19,733 of NZ_JAWJTG010000017.1, read as the reverse complement.
CCGATACCCGTTCGGGCATGCGGCCCAGCTTCACCAGCGCCGCACCGCCGGACGAGGCTGAACGCGGGTTCAATCGATTTGTCGAGATCTGTCGTGAAAATCACGCACCAGGGGTGGAAACGGGCCGATTTGGTGCCCATATGGTCGTCAGCCTGGTCAATGACGGTCCCGTGACCTTCCTTCTCAGGCCCTGAGCCTGCGGGACCACCGCCCGGCAGGCGGGGCCCCGGGCTGGTATAATGCTACGTTCCCTATTTCTCCCTAGCCGGTGGCGCGAGCACTACATGGCCAACGAACGTCCTGCCCAATCCGAAATCAAGCAACTGATCAGCAAGGGCCTGGAACAGGGCTACCTGACCTACGCCGAAGTCAATGACCATCTGCCGGACGACATGGTCGACCCGGAACAGATCGAAGACATCATCGGCATGATCAACGGCATGGGCATCGATGTCCATGAAGTTGCGCCGGATGTGGAAACCCTGCTTCTCAACGATGGCAACACCGGTAACCGCGAAGTCGATGACACCGCGGCCGAAGAAGCTGCCGCCGCGCTGAGCGCGCTCGACACCGAAGGTGGCCGTACCACCGACCCGGTGCGCATGTACATGCGCGAAATGGGCACCGTCGAGCTGCTGACCCGCGAAGGCGAAATCGCCATCGCCAAGCGCATCGAGGAAGGCCTTTCGCAGGTCCAGGCCGCCCTGGGCCAGTTCCCGGTCTCGGTCGAGTCGCTGCTGACCGACTACGAAGCCCACAAGGAAGGCAAGAAGCGCCTGGCCGAAGTGATCGTCGGCTTCAACGATCTGGCCGATGAAGTGCCTGCGCCGGCCGCTGCCGCGTCTGACGACAGCGATGATGCCGACGCCGAAGGCGACGAGGACGAGGACGATGATGTCGAGGGTGGCGAGGAAGAAGCCGCACCGACCGGTCCGGACCCGGAGGAAGTCGCTGCGCGCATGCAGGCGCTGAACGATGCCTTCAATGCCTTCAAGAAGGCCGCCACCAAGGGCGACAAGAAGAACCTGCCGCGCCTGCGCGAAGAGATGTCGGCGGTGTTCGTCACCCTGAAGCTGCCGCTGCCGCTGACCGACGTGCTGACCAAGCAGCTGCGCGACACCATGGCGTCGATCAAGGCCCATGAGCGCCGCGTGCTGAATCTGGCGACCGTCACCGCCCGCATGCCGCGCAAGGACTTCATCCGTTCCTGGGAAGGCAACCAGACCAATCTGGAGTGGGTGGAAGACGCACTGAAGCGCAAGCAGAAGTGGTCTTCGGCCCTGCGCGAAGTGAAGGACCAGATCATCGCCGAACAGCAGGCGACGATCGACATCGAGAAGCTGACCCAGCTGGACCTGGAAGAGCTGAAGGAAATCAGCCGTGCCATGGCCTACGGTGAAGCCAAGGCGCGCAAGGCCAAGAAGGAAATGGTCGAGGCCAACCTGCGCCTGGTGATCTCGATCGCCAAGAAGTACACCAACCGCGGCCTGCAGTTCCTCGACCTGATCCAGGAAGGCAACATCGGCCTGATGAAGGCCGTGGACAAGTTCGAGTACCGCCGCGGTTACAAGTTCTCGACCTACGCCACCTGGTGGATCCGCCAGGCGATCACGCGCTCGATCGCCGACCAGGCGCGCACCATCCGTATTCCGGTGCACATGATCGAGACGATCAACAAGTTGAACCGCATTTCCCGCCAGATGCTCCAGCAGTACGGCCGCGAGGCTACGCCGGAGGAGCTGGCCAAGGAAATGGACATGCCGGAAGACAAGATCCGCAAGGTGATGAAGATCGCCAAGGAGCCGATCTCGATGGAAACCCCGATCGGCGACGACGAGGATTCCCATCTGGGCGACTTCATCGAGGACACCAACGTGGAGTCCCCGATCGAGAACACCACCAACATCAATCTGTCTGAAACCGTGCGCGACGTGCTGGCCGGCCTCACCCCGAGGGAAGCCAAGGTGCTGCGCATGCGCTTCGGTATCGACATGAACACCGACCACACCCTTGAGGAAGTCGGCAAGCAGTTCGACGTGACCCGCGAGCGCATCCGCCAGATCGAAGCGAAGGCCCTGCGCAAGCTGCGTCACCCGAGCCGCTCGGAGCAGCTGCGCAGCTTCCTGGATATCGATTGATTTCCAGCGGCTGTTGAAGCCTTGAGAGAAACCCCGCTTCGGCGGGGTTTTTCTTTGCCCACCATATCCCTGTAAAGCCGAGCCTTTGCTCGACTGAGGCTTATGATTACGTAACAAGTAATGTAACGGAAGGCCCGCGTCGAAGCTGGCTCTTCGTGAATATGTCCATTATTTTCAAGCTCATAGGTGCACAGCCGCGCTTGCAGTCCCGCTTTTTTGATGCTAATTACGTAACAAATTTCGTATTACGTAATGCACATGCCACGCGCTCAACGCCCACAGGTACTGGATCTGATCGCTCAGCTGGCCCCCGGCCAGCCGTTACCTGCCGCGGCGCTGGCCGAGCGTCTGGGGGTGGACCGGATGGCGCTCAGCCGGCTGGTGGCCGCCAGTGGCCCGCAGGTGGTGCGCATGGGCAGCACCCGGGCAACCGCCTATGCACTGCGGCGGCCCACCCGGGCCGGCAGCGAATGGCCGCTGTACCGGCTGCGCGAAGATGCGACGCTGGAGGAGCTGGGGCGGGTAATTGCGCTGGTAGGAGGCGGCTTCCACGTCGATGCCGGGCCTGACTGTCCGAACCTGCGACGCGCGCCCGAAGGTGACGTTGCCGCCTTCTTTCCTGACTTGCCGTGGTACCTGGATGACCTGCGACCGCAGGGATTTCTTGGTCGCAGCTTCGCCCATGGCCGTGCGCAGGCGCTCGGCCTGCCGAAGGACCTCAAGAGCTGGCAACCGGACGATGTGTTGATGGCCCTGGTAACCGCTGGCGGGACTGAAGCGGGCGATCTGCTGCTCGGTACCGCCGCCGTGGAGGCGGCGATGGAGACGTTGCAGGTGCCGATCGATCGGGTTGCGGCCGACGATCGTCTTGCACAGTATCGCGAGCGTGCGCGTGCTGCGCTGGACGGAGAGGACGTGGGCTCCTCGCCGGGTGGCGAGCAACCCAAGTTCACCGCCACCGTAGAGGCCTACGGCAGGCGCCGCTCGGTCCTGGTCAAGTTCGCGCAGCCCGATGAAGGCGCCGCCGCCCAGCGCTGGAGCGATCTGCTGGTCTGCGAACATCTGGCGCTTGAGGCCCTGCGCGAGTCCGGACAAGCCGCGGCGTCCAGCGAACTGCTGCAGTCGCCCACGCACACCTTCCTGGAAATCGAGCGCTTCGACCGCACGCCCGATCTGCTGGGGCGGCGAGGCCTGGTCTCGCTGCTGTCGCTATCGTCTGCGTTCACCGGCGAGGTCACCCCAGCGTGGCCGGTTGCAGGCGCCGAACTGCGTGATCAAGGCTGGCTGACGGCCGACACCGTGCAGGCGATGGGCCGACGCCATGCGTTCGGGCGGCTGATCGGCAACAGCGACATGCACCACGGCAACATCGCCTTCCACTTCATTGATCGCGGCCCGCTGCCGCTGGCGCCGGTCTACGACATGCTGCCGATGTCGCTGGCGCCGTCAAAGCTGGGCGTGTTGCGCGCGGACGAGCCGCTGTCGCCGGTCGCGCCGCTGGGCAGTGGTGATCTGCAGCATCTGCGCTGGGCGGCACCGGTGGCTGAAGCATTCTGGCAGTGCGTGGCTGTTGACGGGCGGATCCAGTCGCCGGCAATGCGGTCGTTGGCGGGGGCGAACGCCGAGCGGGTGCGGGAGATGGGCGCGCGGTTTGGGTGAGCCAGCTGTTGCGCAAGCCTGGGCGCGTGGCGTTACGCAGCGATGGCTGAGGGTTTTTCAGTGTGTCTTGGCGTCGGCGGGTAGCCGGTTGAGCGCAGGCTCCACTACACTGTGACGCTGCGCAGGGCCTATAGCTCAACGGTTAGAGCAGGGGACTCATAATCCCTTGGTTCCAGGTTCGAATCCTGGTGGGCCCACCACATTGACGTCCAGAGAAGTCCGGAGACGTCCACGAAACCCTTGATCTGCTTAATTTAAGCGCTGCAACGCATCCATAGCCGTCCAGCGGCATCCACTTGCATCCACAAAAAAAGTGAGTCAGGCTGTGTGTCAGCGGGCTAGACGCCCCTAGACGACTCACAGGCGCTCGACTCACATGCTGACCGACACCAAGTTGCGCTCGCTCAAGCCGAAGGCCAACCCCTTCCGTGTGGCTGATGCCAACGGCTTGTGCATTGAAGTGCGCCCCTCGGGAGCCAAGGTGTGGCGCTACCGCTACCGCTATCTGGGAAAGGCCAGCATCGTCACGCTCGATGAGTACCCGTCGATGTCGCTGCAGGCTGCCCGCGTCGAACGCGACCGTCTGCGCTCGCTCCTGCGTGGCGGGGCTAATCCCGCTCAAGTGGCCAGGGTCGAAAAGGCAGTCCAAGGAGAACGCGCCGCGAACACCTTCGGAGCCATCGGCTTGGAATTGCTCGCCAAGCGAACGAAGGAGGGCCTTTCCCCTGGATCGGTCGTGCGCGAGCGTCGGCTGATCGAGAAGGATCTGGCGGGGCTGGCTGATCTGCCTATTGCGGACATCACCGCCCCCGTGCTGCTGGCGGCGCTGCGGAAGCTGGAACAGCGCGGTGTTGTAGAAACCGCGCATCGCGCCCGGGCACATGCTGGGCGGGTCTTCCGCTACGCCATTGCTACGGGTCGTGCTGATCGAAATCCCGCTCAGGACCTAACAGGAGCGCTTGAACAGCCTCAGACCAAGCACTTTGCCAGCGTGACTGATCCTGCCGTTATAGGAGGCCTCCTGCGCGCGCTGTGGGGCTACCAAGGGGCACTGGTCACGCAAGCCGCTCTAAAGCTGGCCCCAATGGTTTTTGTTCGCCCGGGGGAGCTTAGGCAGGCGAAGTGGGCTGACATCGACCTCGATGCTGCAGAGTGGCGCTATGTCACCAGCAAGACCAAAACGCCGCACATTGTCCCTCTGTCCAAGCAGGCCGTTGAGGTTCTCCGGGAGCTGTACCCGTATACAAAGCGGAGCGAATTCGTCTTCCCTGGCGTCCGCAGCGCGCTGAAGCCAATGAGCGAGAACACGATGAACGCGGCGCTCCGAAACCTTGGCTTCGACTCAGACACGATGGTTGGCCATGGCTTCCGAGCGATGGCAAGAACGGTTCTGGATGAGGTGCTTGGCTACCGTCCGGACTACATCGAACACCAGCTAGCGCACGCCGTAAAGGATCCGCTCGGGCGGGCCTACAACCGGGCAACTCACCTCCCGGAACGCCGGAAGATGATGCAGGCCTGGTCTGACTATCTCGACCAGCTGCGCGCTGCAGAACCGAACGTGCTGGTCTTCAAAGCCAAGCGCGCCTAACCACCGGAGATAGACAGGCCTTTAAGGAGGGCCGGACAAAGTAGCACAGCCGCATAAACAAAGCGGCCGAGAAAGGGGCTGGAACCCCTAGCTCGGCCTACCACAACCGACTATTGGAGAGTCGATCATGGATTGCAGCATTGTACTTGTTGCGCCTGAACGGGCGCGCTCGGCCGAAAACCGGCCCACATCTCAGGCCGTACTGGCCATCAGGATACTCCGCGCTTGCCACAGCTGGTTCAGCGCCAACGACGACCTCAATACCTACCGAGTCTGCCTCGCACTTTTCACCGCCGCACTGGCCCTCGAATTCTGGGGGCGCGCCAATGGCTAAGCGCAATCAAGGCGAGTCGGCGGCCCTGAGCAGGGAAGATGCCCTTTTCCAGGCGCTGAACTCAGCAAGCCTTGCCATGGGTGACATTGAGGGGATCTGCCAACTGCTCTTCAACGAGCAATCGATGTTCGAGGCAGATTTCCCGGCTCCGATAGTTGCTGCCATCAGCATGATCCGCGAGCGGGCTTCTGCTGCAGGAAACGCGATGCAGGAGGTGCTGTGATGCTCAGCTCGACTGTAGCGAGGGCTACGCAGGAAAAGGATGTACTCGAAGTCCGTATTGAGGCGCTGCTTGAAGCTGGCGTACCGATCCGAACTTTGATCGGACATCAGCTCTGCAGCATAGACTGGCTTGCCGCTCGAATCGACCACAAGTTCCGGCTTTGCTATCCCGGCGAGCGCGGTGAAGTGATTGTTGAGTCCGTTTCTGCAGCCAGGCTCCTCACTCGTGGCAGGGAGCTAGGTTGGCATCCGCTGGATGAAGAACCGTTTGAGCTCGGATGGCCAGACCTCTTCAAGGAACCGCTTTATCACTACCGACAAGGCGTGCATTGGTACGCGACCGCTATCTCGGATACGGACCGGATGCTCCCACTCGGGTTTCCTAAGTCTGTCCTGGAGAGAGACAGACTAGCCACGGAAGCAGCGGCTAAGAGGGCTGAAAGCCGATTGCGTCGCCAGCAGAAGGCGAGGGACAGAGCCTTGGCTGCCAAAGACCGCCAAGCTGATCTGGACAACTTGACGCGTATCTCAGAGCGGATGCTGCAGGAGGCTGCACAGGCCGGACGCCCTATTTCAGTTTCGACCGCTCGGCGAAGGGCAAAGGCATGGATGCACCAATGGGAGAAGGATGTTGCCACAGTCATGAAGCGGTTCACGGATGGCCAGAGGGGTGGTGACGATGGCCGGTAACAGCAGCAGGTTCCGGAGGCCGATTCGGTTTAATCGGACCCGCGCGAACCCAATTCAGCGGTTGCCCTTCTACCGCCAGAGCCATGCCAAGGTCGGGGACTACTGGCGAATGCCCGAAGCCCATGGGCATCTGATGGGCCGAGAGGTGGGGAGGGTCTGCTGCATCGCCTTCCTCCAAGCTCTCAGGGCGGCTGCAGCGGACCCGCGCACTAGCGGGAGTGCCCATCTGGCCGATATTGTCTGCTCCGTGGCTGAGGTTCACGGCGGTAGCGTTGGGGAAGTACAGAAGGGAATCTTGGATGGTTTTTTTGGGTGCGGATCGCCGCTGGTGGAGGCCTTGCTTCGCGGTATCTGCGCTGAGAAGGGCGTCGAAGAGGTTTACACAATGGACCAACTGGAGGCAGCGCTCACCGACCTGTCTTCTGCCAGCGTTGAGGAGTACGCAGGGCGGCGCAACGTTCCGGTCCAGTCGCTAATCCCTGATAGGTCCGACCATCCTGCTTTCGAATTGTCATCCCAGGACGCAAAGCCTCAGTAAGAGGCAGCTTGAAATTGAGGAAGAACTACATGGCTCGTCCCAAACCCGCCAGCCGAATTCCCGACTGGTTCAATCTGGATGCATACAGCCACTTATCCGAGTTGGATGCCAACGGTTGGTTGAGGGTAGTAAGCGGCCTTCGCATGCTGCTCGACGAAATACCCGATCTCTATCGGACTGGAGATGATGATTCTGACCTCGACCTGGAAGAGCTTGAAGAGGTCTTTGTAGGCTTCCAGGAGGATGAAGGCAGAGGATGGGCCGACTGGAAGAAGCAAGAATATGTTGTGGATGAGGCTGTCTTTGACTTCGGCAGTGTCCAGTCACTGAGCAACTGGACCGTCGCGCATATGGGCGCAACACTTGATCACATCGAGAACGGTCCTGAGTTGTTGGTCGGCATGAGAACGGCGGTTGAACTTGAAACCAAGAAGGAGTTCAAAGCAGCTAGGAAGGCATTCCAGTCCATTGACTATCTTGAGGAGTTTTCCAGCACGCCATTCTTTGTTTCACTGAGAGACTCTAGGCAGAATTCAGGCTATGGGGTTGGGCTTCCTAGGCGGAGAGCGCTCTCGGTCAACATGCGAGCTCCTGACGAGATACTCCGAAAGGACTTCGACCGGTGGCTTCGGGCGATGCGCGCTCTTCAGGGGCATCAAGCTGCGAAGAAGTCATTTACGGACACTGATTTCAAAAGGTGGGTGCGCAACGCGTACGTCCCGCTGCTTGTGCTGACTAAGTGGAAGGAACTCACCGGTGCGAGGATCACCTACGGTGACCTCTGTGAGGCGGCGTTCCCACCAATGAGAAGAGTGGAAGTAGATGACGTTCGTAAGACTTTCCTGCCAAACGCTAAGGCCTGGGCATCGCTTGAGACCATTGATGCTCTTGCCGCGCAGGCAGCTAGGGAGGACGAAAAGTCGGAAAATTCTGGCGGCTAGATATTTCCGGAAGTAGAAGGATTTGAACCTGCCCCGGTTGAAAATGAGGGCCTCATTTGGCCCTTCAAGTAGCACGTCTATGTGCATAGTTTTACATCCGTCCGGACACAGCCGGGCGGGTGCGGACGCCGGTTCGTACCCAGCTAACAGGTACGAACAATGGTCAACTCAACGAACGCTCTCGATCCACTGCTGCATCGCATTCCCGATGCGTGTCGCCGGCTCAGCGTCAGCCGGACGACCCTCTACGAACTGATCAAGGCGGGCGAGATTCGCTCGGTCAAAATTGGAGCTCGATCCCTGATCCCTGAGGTCGATCTCCAGCGTGTGCTGTCCTCTAGACTGGGGGCCGTGCGATGAGCGGATTCGACTTCTCCGATCTGAGCGCAGATCAGCGACGTCTGCTGGATCTCGGTGGCTGGACCGCAGATCACCCCCATACCGAGACCAAGCCGGCCCGTAAGGAGGCTGTGGGGCTGATTGAGCGCGGGCTTCTTCTTGCCGTGAACGTCCGCAGGCGTGACACGTACGGCTCCTACTCCCTGACCGAGTACCGGGTGCCTGATACCGCTCGCCGGGCATGGGCACTGCACAAGGAGGTCACCCCATGACTTCCGATGCTATCCGAGCCGGCCGAGTGGCAGCCAGGGGGCGGACCTTGATGCGCCTACCCGAGGTAGTCGCGGCCTGCGGTATTTCCCGCTCCCTTATCTACAAGATGGCCAAGGAAGGCCGGTTCCCCGGGCCTATCCGAGTAGCCGCCCGCCTGTCTGCCTGGGATTCGGAAGCTGTGCAGAGCTGGATCGACTCCCGCTGCGAAGAAGGGAGGGCGTCCTAATGGCTACTGGAATCGTCCACGTAGAGTTCCACGGGGCCGAACTGATCGGCCGACTCCATCAGGGACAGCCCTTTGTGGCGATGCGACCCATTGTGGAGGCCATGGGCTTGGACTGGTCCAAGCAGCTGGACAAGCTGAAGTCCCACCCGGTGCTGGCCCGCCAACTGTCTACCTTAAGGGGGATGGTTGCTGGCGATGGCAAGGGCCGCCAGATGCAGGTGCTGCCCTTGTCCAGGCTTCCGTTTTGGCTGGCCACGGTCAATCCCAACAAGGTGAAGGCCGCGATCAGGGAACGAGTGATCCTGTTCCAGGAGCAGGCGGCGGATGCCCTTGCAGCTGCATTCCTCTCGAATGGAGCGAGGCAGGATGCGGCAATGGCCAAGCGCGTCGCAGGGACTGTCATGTGTCGGATCTTGCACGACACGCTTGTGGGCCTTGGCAAGGACCCCAAGGGCTATGACTACGCGACGGAGCATCGCCTGGTAAACCACTGCATCACTGGTGTGTTCCAAGGCGTGTCCGAGGACTCCCTCTCCACTGACCAACTGAAGCTCCAGCAGGAGCTACGGATGCAGAACGCCGTCTGGATCGGGCAGGGCATGGCCTACCGAGATCGCAAGCCTCTTCTCGAACAGCACGCGGCAACCTGGTGCCGCACTCAGCACATTGGCTTGGAGGCTTCCAATGGCCACTAGAGCGACTCAAAGGTTGCTGCACGGGCCGAGCGGCCTCTTGGTTTCACCCGCGACAGGAGAGCTCTGGAGCGCCTGCGGTCGTGTGATGGGCCGCAAGAGCCGAGATGGATATATCCGGGTCATTGTCCGCCTGGCGGGTGGTTCCTGCGCGACTTGGTACGCCCACAGGCTCGTCTGGGAGGTCGTGCACGGCTCTGTCCCAAAGTCTATGCAGGTCGATCACCTCGATGGCAATCCGTCGAACAATCGGCTGGGTAACCTTCAGCTAGTGACTGGTTCGGAGAATCGGCGCCTGCAGCGTGCGCGGAGCATGGCTAAGTACGGCAGCCCTTCTTCCACCTGCAAGCTGAGCATTGCAGAGGTACGAGCAGTGCTACGTACCGTTGGGACGGTCCCCACCAGGGTTTGGTCACGTCGATACGGTGTCGACGCTACAACCATCAGGCGCATCCGCCAACGCAAGACCTGGCAGCACGTCGAGGCAGGGAAGAACCGTAGGGCTAAACGTTCCAAGCGTGGCTGAGGCTGCGTCTACCGCCCTTGGGGGGCACATGCACAGTACAGGCCAAGACCGCGTGCAGCGGTCTGCAGAGGGCGCTGCCGGCTATGCCACGGCACAGCCCAAGAAGAACATCGACAGGCGGCGACAGAGGCTTCAGGGGCGCTCTAAGGGGCCGCCCTTCCTCATGATCGAGCACAGAATCTCCGACTCGCCCGAGTTCGGCAGACTGTCCGGTAATGCGGTGAAGCTGCTGCTGGAGCTGGCTCGGCAATACCGCCCGGGGAAAAACGGCGATCTGAGCATCCCTTGGTCGATGCTGTCCACGCGTGGATGGAAGAGCAAGGCGACGGTCCACAGCTCCAAGCTGGAGCTCCTGGCCGCAGGCTGGATCATCGAGACGCGCAAAGGTGGCAAGAACATGTGCAGCCTGTATGCGCTGACCTATTACGCCGTCGATGAGTCCGAAAAGCACCTTGAGCCACCGACCGTAACTCCACTGAACCTGTGGAGGAATCGAAATGGGTAGTCGCTATGTAGGCCAACTAGGTCGCTATGCAGGCCAATCCCGCTATGAGTTGGCCCGCATAGAGACCTACGAGGTCGCAATGCAGGCCAGTCAGGCGGTTATCCACACCCATTCGAGGTCGCTATGTGTACACCCTTCTAGATATATACCAAGCGGAGCGTGCTCTTCCTGCTTCAAAGCATTGGCTTTAGGGCTTCAAGCCACGGCGGTCGTTTCTGGACGCCTCCAAGGAGAAGCGCGAACCGGTTCGCGAGGCGGAGTAGTCCGTCTGGAGGACGGGTCGTGCTGGGAGGCCGACCATGGCATCTCGAGAACATGAGCGGTACTTGGAGATGGTGCTGCTGGAGAACGAGGCAGTCGATTTGGTTGTGAGGAGCATCGCTCGTGCGTTTGGCTTCGGGGCGCCAACACGGCCCGCAATCCGGCATGCGACGAGGCGGAGCCCCAGCGAGGAGTGCTGCCCGGATGACGGCGCGTACCTGCCCATCCATAGGGTGCACTCGATTGAGCAGGCCGCATCCAAGTACCTACCGGCGCAGGCGGCGGCTCGTAAACAAGCGCTGGAGACGTTCAGCCCGAAGGAGCGCCAAGCGGTGCTGGACTTTGACCAGATGGCGGTGATGCGCTCCCCGGCCGCGGCTGATCGCACTCGCCAGCTAAGGGGCTGGAAAGCGCAAGGCTCGCTAACAGCTGCGCCTGCCAAGGGGCCGAGCCGGTTGGTGTTGCACGCACTGGCGGACGCGCAGCTGGACGGTCCTCTAGGTGCCTGGCTGATGCTGTACGCGCTTGGCGACCAAAGGGAGTGGCCTGTGGTCTGTCGCCACATGACCGCCTGCGGGCACCCCGATTGGGCTTCACTAGAAGCAGCTAGGAGACTGCTAGCCGGACGCCAGCAGCAGTCCTACCGGGAGTCGGCGAAGGCGCAAGCCCGCCAAGAGGCGCGGTTTCGTCGCGAGGTGCAGTCGGCCGAGAGGCGCCTGCTTGAATGGCTGGCTCGCGCCAGCCGGAGAGTTGCCGTCGCAATGGGCTCTGCCTGCGAGTAGTAGACCTACATGGACGGCAGTGGACGCGGGAGTCAAAACCACCCGGATTCCGACCTACCTAGTAGGGCCCCACGTCCCCCCAAGGGCGGGTCCGGGCGGCAGCCCCCAGAGAGCTGCCGCCTTCTTTTTTTCGACTCAAAGCGCGCAACCGAATCCGGCACGCATGCAGGCTGCCACTTAGGCAACGGAGATCTGATGCCACCAATCATTGTCGACAATGCGATCTCCGATGCGCCGGGCGTGCGCGCTCAGGGGCTGCGCGCTCAGTACGTGGACTGGCCCGGCCATGACGGCGAGGTCTACAAGCGGGTATCGCTGACGCCGGTTCCCGGCCTGCAAGAGGCCATCGAGGCGAGGCTGGGCCCGGTGGAGATGCTGGGCATGGGATACCGGCTCAACTTCAACGGCGAGCTGCCCAACGCTGCGATCCACTCCGACATGGGCTGGGGCACGCACGCCGCTGTACTGTATCTGAGCGAAGGCGAGGGCGGCACTGCGTTCTGGCAGCACAAGGCCACTCGCGCCAAGCGTATCGACCCAGGTGACGTGGCGCTGTTCGAGGCCATCAAGGGCGATTGGGATGCTGCCGATCGCTGGGAGCAGATCAGCCTAGCCGAAATGAAGCTCGGCCGGATGGTGATCTACGAATCGGCCATGTTCCACAGCCGCTGGCCCTTTGCCGCCTTCGGCACTGACTACGAATCTGGCCGCCTGGTTGCGGTGGCCTTCTTTACCCCGAGGGGCTGATGACCACCATTCGCAAAGCAACTCTGGCCGACGTGCCGGAGATCGTCCGCATGTCTGCAGCTTTCTACCCGACCACGCACTACGCGCAGTGGTGCGAGATGGACGAGGCGAGCGTCGCCGGCCTTGCCACTGGCCTGATCGAGAACGACGTGTTCTTCGTAGCCGAGCAGGAGGGGGCACTGGTCGGCATGGTCGGCGTGATGCTGGTCCCGTTCCTGTTCAACCGCGACCACCTGTTCGCCACCGAGATTGTGTGGTGGGTTGCCCCGGCGGTGCGCGGCACCTCGGTCGCTGCCCGCCTTCTGGAAGTGATCGAAGCTCCGTGCCGCGAGCGTGGCGCGGCCCGGATCCAGATGGTGCACATGCCCAACAGCCCGCCCCAAGCCGCCGCTCTGTATGAGCGGATGGGCTATGCGCGCTCCGAAATCTCCTACACGAAGGATCTCTGACAATGGCCGCAATCACCGCAGCAGCAGTGGTCGGCGCCGGCATGGCCTACTCGGCCAACCGCCAAGGCGCCGCACAGAAGAAGGCGGGCCGCGCCCAAGCAAGCGCAGCTCAACAGACGCTGGACACCCAGCAGGGCATCTACGACCAGTCGCGCCAGGAGGCCATGCCGTACTTGGAGGCAGGCAACAACGCCCTCACTGGCCTGAACGCGCTCGCGGCTGGCGATTACTCCGCCTTCCAGAACAGCCCAGACTACCTCTATGCCCAGCAGTCCGGGCTGGCCGGGCTGGACCGAAGCGCTGCGGCGCGCGGCGGGCTGTATTCGGGCGGGGCGGATGCCGACCGCATCGCGCTGGCCTCCGGGCTTGCCACGCAGAATCTCGGCAACTACCGAAACTCCCTGATGGGCCTGGCCAGCATGGGCCAGAACCAGAGCCAGTACCTGGGCCAGCTCGGCCAGAACTACGGCAACCAGTTCGCGAATGCCATGGGCATCAAGGGCAACGCACTGGCCCAGATCGCGTCTGCAGGGCCGATGACGCAGGCGGGGTATGGCAATGCCTTGGCAGCGGCAGCCAGTACTTACGCTGGCGCGGCAGGTGGCGGCGGTAACGCACTGTCCGGCTGGCAGCCTTCGTCGGCTTGGGGTCAGTCAGTCACCGCGTCGCCAGGATCCAATCAGGGTTTTGGCAACAACATGCAGAATTTCCTGGCCTTGGGTAATGGCCGCAAATCCAGCTTCGGCGGGTGGGGGAACTAAGACATGGCAGACTTCCAGCAGAATTTCTTGGCCTCGCTTTCTGCGGGCAACCAGTTCGGCCAGCAGATCAAGGCCCAGCGTGACCAGCAGCAGCTGAACCGTCTGGCCCAGCTTTCCTATGAAGCGCCACAGGAGCAGCGACAGTCGCTTCTCGGCCAGATGGCTGCACTCAGCCCCCGTGCCGCGCAGCAGCAGGAGCAGGCGTTTGCCAGCGCGGACGAGCGCCGCAATACCACCATGGTCAACATGGCCAAGCTGCTTACGGCCATGCCGCCAGAGGCCCGAGAGAGCCTGTACAACAACCGGATGCTCCCCGAGCTGCAGAAGATGGGGGTGTCTGGCGCCCCTCGGTGGTCTCCTGAAACCGAGGCGGTCATCATGAAAAGCGCCAATGACCTCTACATGGCTGGCACCGGCGGCCAGATGCCGACGGATGTTCGGTCCTTCCAGATGATGACATCTGGTCTGTCACCGGAAGACAAGGAGCGCGCCCGCCGTGTCCAGCTGGGCCTTGAAGGGCGAGCCTCCAATGCCGGTTACGGATTCTTTGAATTCCAAGGTGCGGATGGTCTTAAGCGCATGGGTCGAAACAATCCGCGTACGGGCTCGCGTGAGGTATATGACGAGTCCACCGGGGAGTTTGTGCCCTTGGGCGGCACTGCTGGGATGGGGGCTGCACCGCAGGCTGTGGCTTCTCCGGCAAACGGCAACCACTACGCTGCATTCAGCCAGCTGGCGACTGAGTTCCCGTCTGTGACGATGACCAGCGGTGTGCGCTCTGCCGAACGCAATGCCCAGGTCGGAGGCCAGCCCAACAGCCAGCATCTCAACGGCACCGCCGCAGACTATGCGGTTCCGGCCAACCAGAAGCCTGCATTCATCTCCCGTGCGCGCCAGCTAGGCTATCAGGCCATCGATGAAGGCGATCACATCCACCTGCAGTTGCCTCGCGGAGCCTCCAACAACATCAACCCTGCACTTGCAGTTGGCCGCAGCCCCGAAGATCAAGCTGCGCGCACTGCGCAGGCTACGACGAATGTGGAGAACGCCAACTTCCCGAACAAGCTCAATCAGGAGCGTCAGCTGCAGGATGTGAAGACTCAGGGGGCGATCACTCAGGCAGCCGGAACAGCAGCGGCGGAAGCACAGGCTAAGGACGCAGCACAGCGTCCGAAGCGTATCCAGCAGTACAGGCAGGCTCTGACTGCCGCCGGGAACGTGGAAACGTCGCTGGACAAGGCGCTCGGTCTAGTAAGCCCATATTCGACTGGCTTCGTAGGCGCTCGCTCTCGTGGTGTTGAGGGGAGCCCCTCCTACAACCTGGCTGCAGAATTGGAAACCATCAAGGCCAACCTCGGCTTCGACAGGCTGCAGCAGATGCGCGATTCGTCGCCTACGGGCGGTGCGCTCGGCGCCATCGCGGTACAGGAGCTGGTTGCGCTGCAATCAACGATTGCCAACCTCGATCCCAATCAGTCTGAGGCTCAGATCAGAGACAACATTGAGCGTGTAAAGACACACTACAAGAAGTGGAGGTCCGCGGTGGAACAGTCCTTGGCGGACGATGAGCGGGCTCAGAGCGCAGCGCCCGCTGTAGGGGCGGGCCAGCACTACGGAGGCGCAGCTCCTTCATCAACGCCATCTTCTTCCAACTACAGCAATCTCTGGAACTGACCAATGGCCAAGAAATGGGTTGACGTGGCCGCTTCCCCTGCCTACCAGGCCCTTGCGCCAGAGCAGCAGGAGGAGGCTCGCAATCAATACTGGAACGAAGTTGTTGCTCCGCATGTGCCTGCTGCTGAGCATGCTCAGGTTCGTCAGGCGTTCGACAGTGACACCTCGCGCACTGTGAATTGGCCTGGACAGGCTCCAATGGAGCTCGAAGTTGTTGGCGGAAGACCTGAGCGGGCTGATTTCTCGAATGTGACCTCCAGTGTTTCCAGTACTGCAGATGGTCGCCAAGCCGATGGGTGGATGCCGGGCAGGGGGCGTGACTTCGCATTCGGCGTTCGCTCGGCGTTGCAGAGTGCTGGCGGTCTGCTAGGGGCAGTTGGCGGCGACGCGTTCAACAACTATGTCGCCAATCCAGTGGCGCGTGCTGTGGGCCTGCAGGAGTCGCGCCCGTACCGAGAAGAGGCTGCAGCTCTGGCAGATCGGCTCGGCCTACCCAAGGCACAGACTGGCGCTGATCGTGTTTTGGGCGATGTTGCTGAAGCACTGGCGGGCACTAGCCTCACCATGGGTGCTGGCGTCGGGATCAACGCACTTGCTAATCTTGGAAGGAGCGCTGCAATACGAACCCCGGGATATGTGGCTCCCGTCAGGAATCGCCTTGCCGACCTCCTGACCACCCAGCCTGGTCTGCAGACTGTGTCTTCCATTACCGGATCTGGAGCATCCTCTGTAGCGCGCGAATCAGGAGCATCTGAACGCAATCAGCTCCTTGCCGGGCTTGCGGGTGGACTCGCCCCAGGTGTTGCGACGGCTGGCGGCGCGGCTACATTGCGCGGTGGGGTTCGGGGCCGCTCCGGCCAAGGCATGCAGAACACGCTTGCTGACTTCCAGGCACTTGGTGCGACGCCTTCCGTTGGACAGGCTGCGGGGCCGGGATGGGTTCAGGGGATGGAGGGCCTGCTATCCAAGGGTCCTACGAGTGGTGGAGTACTCGGCCGATTTGCCGAGGACCAGGCTGATCGGATCGGCGCAGGGCTTAAAGCAAAGGCTTCCAACCTTTCGCCAAATCCGGGTTCGGAGAACGCTGGTCTCGCAATTGAGAGAGGCATGAATGCCTTTAAGGGCGACACAAACGCGGTGAAACGCGCGTTGTACTGGGCGGTCGATCAGCAGATCCCTGGAACCGCGCCGACTCCCATGGTCAACACGCAACGCGTTCTTCAGCGGCTCACCACTCCCAACCCGGGTGCACGGGCAACAACCGGGGATTTGATCCAGCCCAGCATGTCTAGGCTTCGGAACAACCTCGAAGCGGATCTCCAGGCGAATGGCGGAAACCTGACGTATGAGGCGCTCAAGCGCATCCGCACCGACATCGGTGAGCAGATCGGGCGCTCGTCGCCCCTGAACCCTAGCACTGATCTGCAGGAGCTCCAGAAGGTCTATGGGGCCCTGTCGGAGGACATGCTTGCAGCTGCGCAGAACAGTGGACCGGCAGCAGTGCGGGCCGCAGCACGTGCTAACAACTACACCCGGAACGTCGCTGAAAGGAATGAACTGGTTCAGCGCATTCTGAACAAACATGGTGGCCCAGAGAAGGTCTACCAGGCAGCTACTTCGGGCACCAGGGATGGTGCAACCACGCTCCGCGCCGTGATGTACTCGCTGCCGCAGGAAGAGCAGAAGGCCGTTTCCGCAGCTGTGATCAAGCGCTTGGGGCTAGCCACGCCGGGGAATCAGAACGTAGAAGGCGACGTTTTCAGTTCGTCCACTTTCATGCGCAACTGGAATGACCTGAGCGAGGAGGCCAAGGCGGTGCTGTTCGGTCGCTATGGCAAGAACTTCAGGGAGTCGATGAACCAGGTGGCTAGGGTTGCGCACAACATCAAAGAGGGCGCAAAGGTCTATGCGAACCCATCCGGCAGCGGCGACAAGGTCACCGCGATCGCTTACTGGGTTGGCCTTCTCAATGCTCTGGGCAGTGGCCATTTCAGGACTGCAGCCGGCGTGGCAGCGGGTGGGGTTGGAGCAAATGCGACTGCTCGCGCACTTACCAGCCCAATCGCCGTGAGGTGGCTTGCCTCACAAACCAACATGCCGAGGGGGGCGGCAGTGCCACAGGCGATTCTCCTGCAGAAACAGGCAGCTGCCGCGAACGATCCAGAACTGGAAGAGATCGCAAAAGACCTAGTGGAACGGGCCAAAAATGACAGAGATCAGCATCCAGGCAGCGAAGACGAACAAGGCAATGATCGCTCCAACTGATAGGAATACCTTCCATCCATCAATTGAGTTTGATGCGACTTCCTTCTCATGCTCCCGCTGCATCCAATCCTTCGGCTGTCCGCCGACGTTGGAGAGGTCTACCTTGTCACTGCTCATCGGGTCACTCCATTGGATAGGTAATTTTGGCTCATCGATGCTTCTCCGCGCATGACGATTCGTCAGTCTGAAGGCAGCAGATATAAGACCAGTCGTCTGCGCTGTCCTTCTCCCTCGCCTGCGCGGCATTCCAGGCGACGGTCCCGCACTGCTGAAGCCCAATGGCTGTGCCAAGGAAGATCTCATTCGGCTCAGATGAGGTATCCGTGACTTCGTAGTAGTAGACGTTGAAGGCCTGTGTTTCAAGTTGCTTGCAGGTGAATTGGGAGTATTCCTTACAGGAGTCCGTTTGGCACCCTGGCAGAGCCACTAAGGAAGCAGCGGCTAGGAGGGAAGCCATAAATAGGCGCGCATCTTGCGGCTTCATCTTCCACCCTGCCCAGTCCTAGAAGCTACATACGCCATGCAGCCCTCCACGAATGACTTGGAGCGACCTCGGCAGTTCTGTACGGAGGACGTGCCTTGCTTTGCGGCCCATGCATAGCCTGCCTTGTGCCCGCTGCAGTCTGAGGAGCACCTGTAACCCATGAAGGTGCCAGGCGGGTCGGATCGTGCGGAGTGATCATCTACCCAGCTGTATTTGATGGCCCGGCAGGCGCTGTCAGTTGGCAACGGTCTGGAGGTGTACATCCGACGCCCATCCCGGACGCAGGCGTACACAACACCTTCGTTACCTTGATAGCTTTCCGCCGATGCGCTTTGGGCTGTCGCTAGGATGCCCATCAGGGTGAAAGCAAGCGGGAACAGTCTGTCCATGAGTCCTCCCCTGTTTGGGCGGATCGTACACCAGTGAGCTGGCGCGGACCTTAGGCCGACTACCACCGATTTTGAGACCAGTACGCGCGCGTTGGGCCGTCCAGCGGCGTCCACATAGGTCCAGCAGTTTGAACGAGACAACTGAGGGGAAGTACCCGATGGACCCAAGCATCGCCGAGCTGAAGATCACACGTCGCCCTGGCCAATCGGACGAGGAGCTCCATGCCGAGCAACTGGCAGATGGGGTTAACAGCAACGCGTTCCTGGCGCTTCTGTTTGCTCAGCATTCTGGCTTTGCCAAGGGTTCGGAGATTGGCGAGCTTGTAGGGGCTACTCAGCAGGCAGTGGAGCGAGCTAAGCGGGGAGGAACCGAGCAGGCCGACTCACTTCTCACCAGTCAGGCCATAGCTCTCAACGCGGTGTTTCTGGAGATGAGTCGGCGAGCAGCGCTCAACATGGGCAGCCATCTTAGGGCCACCGAGACGTACATGCGGCTTGCCTTGAAGGCTCAGTCCCAGTGTCGCTCGACCCTCGAGTCCCTGGCGGAGATCCGGAACCCCAGAACGGTGGCCTTCGTGAAGCAGGCCAACATCGCCAATGGGCACCAGCAGGTAAACAACGGCCCGGAAAGTCCGGGGCAAGTCTCGGAAAGGTCGGGTGAGGCCCGGCCGCGCGGGAGAGAAAACGTGCAAAACGTACTATTGGAGGAGAAAGCGAATGGTGAATGGTTGGACCCCCGAACGCCGACAGCGCCAGGCGCAGGCAATCCGGACTTGGCGTCCGTGGGAGCACTCGACAGGACCAAGGACCCAGGCAGGGAAGGCGGTGACGAGTAGGAACGCCTGGAAAGGAGGGGAGCGTCCGGCTTTGCGCCTGCTGACAGCGATCCTGAGAGGGATCGAATCGTGAGCGGTCCATTTCTGGAGCCCTTAAAGGAGCGGTCCCATGTTGCTATGTGATGTCGCCCAAGTCCTTCCAGCAGAGGGCGAACTGGACTACGTTGACCTGATTACGCGCGCTGGGCTGGCCAAGGACCTCATCCGTAGGATTGATCGGCACTATCTCCTCCATGAGGATGGGTGTCCCGGGGAGGTTGGCGAGGCGTGTTCCTGCGGCCTGGTAGTCGCCTTTGTAGGCCCCACGGCGATGGCCATGGTGGACAGTCACTACGCCTACCGAACTGACCCCATCAACGGGTTCTACCCCGTTTTCACGGACACTTACAAGAAGGCCGATTCAGGCCATGA
>NZ_JAWJTG010000016.1:0-80303 GCF_032911605.1 Stenotrophomonas mexicanensis | reverse complement strand
CCTCATGGCCTGAATCGGCCTTCTTGTAAGTGTCCGTGAAAACGGGGTAGAACCCGTGCGGCGCTTCACCGTATTCAAGCTAGTACCCAGAGTTCGCCCAACAACGTCGGGGTCATCTTTTCTTCCAAGTTGCCGATATAGAAGGCAACTCATTGGAGGGCAAGCATGAACTGGCTGGACTGGGAAGTTCTCTATTGGAAATGGATACCGGTGTGGTCATGGATCTACATAGGCTCGCTGCTGTCTGTGGTTGCGCTGTTCGCATTCTGGGGAATAATCGAACGGCGCCAGGGGCATGAGCGGTACTTGGTGACGCAGAGCACAGCGATGACTTGGACGGTGGTCTGGAGCATTCTTGGTGTGACGGGACTGGTTCTAAAGTCCGTCTCCGCTGGAATGAGCCCTTCGATGTTCCGAGCGGGAATGATGATGCTCCTGGCCCCGATTCTGCCAGTCGCAGTTTGGCTACAGTGGCAGTGGAACGTGACCCGCGTGCTTGTACTGTCGAACCCCGACCGTGGCCAGCCCGCCTGCGAGTGGAATCCTGCGTATCGCTATGTACTGGAGCCGATTGGATTCGGGAAGGTGCAGCTCCACGTAGTGAAGCGTTCGAAGTCTCGATTTATGCGATTGATTCGAATTCAAAAGTGGAAGCCCGAACAAACCTCCAATATAGGCGTGCTGGGCGGGAGAGCCGCGTTGGTGGGACTGCTCAATGGACTACTGCCTGGTGAGCAAATCGAACTCATCACGCCCAATGCTGGATTGACGAAAGCCTTAGACAAGGCGGTGAAGAAAGGGCTTCCGGCTGAGTTCGCAGTGTCGCCGGCAGCGAGGAGGCTGGGGCATGTGGCGCTGCTTGGAGGACGTTTGATGGGAGGAGGTTGGAGCTGGGCTTTCGCCATGCGCAATCCAGTGATTAGTGGCTACAGAATCCGACGCATGTGATTGCACGATGAGTCGCCCCGCGGCTTGTTGCTCGGCGGGACCTCAGGCAGAACCAGCGTGCATGCCGGGCGTGGAGGGGCTGGGTGGCACCGGCCCTGCTACCGCTGTTGGAGGTCCGATGCCGAGTAGGCCGATTCTTTTCTTGTGCTACCAGGGCTTAGAGAAGCGCCAGCGGCAGACGGCAGTTGCGCTCTGAAGGGCCGGGTCATGCGCTAGCGGGCTGGAAAATCTACTGAATCAGCTCGCATGGTTGAGGAAAATTTCTCCTGGCTTCCTCTTAGGCTATTGATTTAACCGTATTTTTTCGTCCGCTCGGGCGCTAGTCTGATTTGCTCCTGTGTACACAACCTTTCTGATCGGACGCTCGCCTGCAGCACAAAAGAAAGCCCCGCTCATGCGGGGCTTTTCTTTGTCCGCGATTCCTGCGGAGTTGTGCCCCGCAGCATCGGTTTTCGTGCACCGCGACTTGCAAACAGACAATTTCCTCCCCTATGGTGCAATCGATTGCATTGCTGTGAATCGTTGCGTTTGATACCGGTTGGGAGGCCGGCAGGTGGATGTCCATCCATTCGATCAGACCGGCCCCGGCGACGGGCCTCACGCGGCGCGATGCGTTGCGCATGGCGGTTGCTGGAGGCGTAGCTCTGGGTACTGCGGGTACGCTGCCCGCATTCGCCGCCACGGCGCCGCTCAAGGGCAACCTGAAGCATTCTGTCGCCCGCTGGACCTTCCCGCAGCTGTCCGTCGCCCAGCTCTGCGCGACGGTGAAGGACATCGGCTTTGCCGCGATCGACCTGGTCGGCCCGGAAGACTGGTCCACGCTGAAGGCGAATGGCGTGTACAGCTCGATGTGCAACGGCGCGGAGCTGGGCCTGACCAAGGGCTTCGCCGGCCGCGAATTCCACGACCAGCTGGTGGAGCGCTACACGCGGCACATCGATCTGGTCGCCGATGCCGGCTATCGCAACCTGATCTGCTTCTCCGGCAACCGCAACGGCATGGACCCCGCCGAAGGCATGGCCAATGCCGAGGCCGGCCTCAAGCGCATCCTCGGGCACGCCGAGAGGCGCGGGGTGGTGCTGGTGATGGAACTGCTGAATTCCAAGGTCGATCATCGTGACTACCTGTGCGACCACTCCGCATGGGGTGTGGAGCTGTGCCAGCGGCTCGGCTCGGACAACTTCGGCCTGCTCTACGACATCTACCACATGCAGATCATGGAAGGCGACATCATCGCCACCATCGGCAAGCATCACGCCTGCTTCAAGCATTACCACACCGCAGGCGTACCCGGCCGGAACGAGATCGGAGACCAGCAGGAGCTCCACTATCCGGCCATCTGCCGCGCGATCCGCGACACCGGTTTCAAGGGGTATCTGGCGCAGGAGTTCACGCCTGCAGCGCCCGATCCCGTTGGCTCATTGCGCGAGGCGATCCGCCTCTGCGACGTCTGAAACGATATCCACCCAGGTGAGAAACCCATGGCAGATAATCACTACGACGCCATTGTTGTTGGCTCGGGAATCAGTGGCGGTTGGGCGGCGAAGGAGCTGACCGAAAAGGGCCTGAAGGTCCTGATGCTGGAACGCGGACGCAACATCGAACACGTCAAGGACTACGTCAATGCGATGAAGGAAGCGTGGGACTTCCCGCACCGCAACCGGCCAACGCAGGCGATGAAGTCCGACTTCCCGGTGCTGATGCGCGACTACGGGCTGGCGGAGAATCTGGAAGGAATGTGGGCCAACGAACAGGACTCACCCTACATCGAGACCAAACGCTTCGACTGGTTCCGTGGCTACCACGTCGGCGGCCGCTCGCTGCTGTGGGGGCGGCAGAGCTATCGCTTCTCCGACCTGGATTTCGAGGCGAACCTCAAGGATGGTATCGCCGCTGACTGGCCGATCCGCTACGCCGACATCGCGCCATGGTACGACTACGTGGAAAAGTTCGCCGGCATCGCCGGCACGCGCGAAGGACTGGACGTGTTGCCGGATGGTGAGTTCCTGCCGCCGATCCCGTTGAATATCGTCGAGAAGGACGTAGCTGCGCGGATCAAGAAGGCCTTTGGCGGAACGCGCCATATGATCCACTCGCGCACCGCCAACATCACCAAGCCGATGCCCGAGCAGGGGCGCGTCAACTGCCAGTACCGCAACAAGTGCATCCTGGGCTGCCCCTTCGGTGCCTACTTCTCGACCCAGGCGGCGACGCTGCCAGCGGCGATGAAGACCGGCAACCTGACCTTGCGGCCGTTCTCGATCGTCAAGGAAGTGCTCTACGACAAGGACCGCAAGCGTGCGCGCGGGGTGGAGATCATCGACGCGGAGACTGGGCAGACCTACCAGTACACGGCCAAGGTCATCTTCCTCAACGCGTCGTCGTTCAACTCGACGTGGCTGTTGATGAACTCGGCCACTGATGTGTGGGAGGGCGGGCTGGGCTCATCGTCGGGCGAGCTCGGGCACAACGTGATGGATCATCATTTCGGTGCGGGTGCCTCGGGTCGGGTCGAGGGCTACGAAGACAAGTACTACTTCGGTCGTCGTCCCTGCGGCTTCTACATTCCGCGTTTCCGCAACGTCGCGACCGACAAGCGCGGCTACCTGCGCGGGTTCGGCTACCAGGGCGGTGCCAGCCGCACCGGCTGGTCGCGCGAGATCGCCGAGCTGAACATCGGTGCTGATCTGAAGGAGGCGCTGACCTTGCCCGGTGACTGGCGCATCGGCATGACCGGGTTCGGCGAAATGCTGCCGCACCACGACAACACGATCCGCCTGGACCGCGACCGCAAGGACAAGTGGGGGCTGCCAGTGCTGGCGATGGACGTTGCCATGCGTGCCAACGAACTGGCGATGCGTAAGGACATGGCCGCCGATGCCGCCGAGATGCTGGAGGCGGCTGGCGTCAAGGACGTGAAGATGCACGACAACGATTACGCCCCGGGCAAGGGCATCCACGAAATGGGGACCGCGCGCATGGGACGTGATCGGAAGAGCTCGGTGCTGAACCAGCACAACCAGGTCTGGGATGCACCCAACGTCTATGTGACCGACGGGGCCTGCATGACCTCCAGCGCCTGCGTGAATCCTTCGTTGACCTACATGGCGCTGACCGCGCGCGCGGCCGACCACGCCGTGCGCGAACTGAAAGCGGGGAACCTGTGATGGATCGCCGCGAGCTGTTGAAGATGATCGTCGCCGCCACCGGTGCGGCCATGGTCGGCCTGCCTGCGCTTGTGCAGGGGCAGGCACCGGCCGCCGCCACCAAGATTCATTTCTCCGATGCCGACGTCGCCACGCTGGACGAGATTGCCGAGACCATCCTGCCGCGGACCCGGACACCAGGGGCGAAAGATGCCGGCGCCGGCCTGTTCATGGCGACCTTCGTCAACGACTGCTACACCGCCCGGCAGCAGGTAACGGTCCGCGCAGGGCTGACCGATATCGACAAACGGGCCGGTGGCCGCTTCGTATCGCTCACGCCGGAAGCCCGCACCGAATTGCTGCGCACGCTCGATGCAGAAGCCAAGGCACGTCATGCCGATGTGACCGAAACCGGTACGCCTGAAGAGGGCGAGGCGATGCCGCACTACTTCACGATGCTCAAGCAGCTGGCCATCTTCGGCTTCTTCACCTCCAAGGTCGGCGCCACCGGGGTGCTGCAGTACGTCGCCGTGCCGGGGCGCTACGACGGCGATCTTGCTTATGTTCCCGGCACGCCCGCCTGGGGGACCAGCTGATGGAGTGCAACAGGATGATCAAGCCGCTGCTGATCGCGGCCACCGTGCTGGCCGCCGCATCCGTGTTCGCGCAGAACGGTGCCGACGCCGCGCGCGATCCGAAGAAGACCGAGGTGTGGACGCCGGTACCTGCGACCGTTGCCACGCCGCCAGGCAGGGCCCCGTCCGACGCAATCGTGCTGTTCGATGGCAAGGATGTCTCCGCGTGGGAGTCGGAGCAGGGCGGAGGCGTGCCCTGGAAGGTTGCCGATGGCGCCATGACCGTCGTGCCCGGCAGCAAGGGCATTCGCACCAGGCAACGCTTCTGCGACGTCCAGCTGCATGTCGAGTGGCGCACGCCCACCGACACGAAGGGCTTCGACGGACAGAACCGCGGCAACAGCGGGATCTTCCTGCAGGAGCTGTATGAACTGCAGGTGCTCGACAGCTACAACAACCCGACCTATGCCAATGGCCAGGCGGGCTCGATCTACAAGCAGGCCATGCCGTTGGTGAACGCCTCGCGCGCACCGGGACAGTGGCAGGCCTACGACATCCTCTGGAAAGCACCGCGCTTCTCGGCGGGCGGTGGGCTTGTCTCGCCCGCGCGCATCACGGTGCTGCACAACGGCGTGCTGGTGCAGGACGACACTGTGCTGGCCGGCAAGACCGAATACATCGGTGCGCCTTCCTACGCGCCGCATGGGTGTGCGCCGCTCTATCTGCAGGAACATGACTCCAGGGTCAGCTACCGCAACATCTGGGCGCGCGAGTTGTAGTGGCACGCGGCCGGCGTGGTCGCCGGCCGCTTACTTCGCCAGGTAGCTGGCGATGTCATTGATCTCCTGCTGTGACAGCTGGGAGAAGGGCGGCATCAGCCCGCCGCCCTTGCTGATCTTTTCCTTGATCTGTGCGGGTGCCATGCGCTTGCCGATATCGGTGAGCGCCGGGAACGCGCCCGGCATGCCCGCAAGATCGGCGCCGTGGCAGGCCACGCAGTTCGCGGTGTAGAGCTTTGCACCCGCAGCCGGGTCGTCCTTGCACCAGGCGGTTGTCGCAACGCTCATGCCGCCCAGGGCCACCGCCATTGCCAGGATCATTTTCATGTGGGGCTCCTTGATGCGTCAGCGCCGCGCACGGGCGGGCACGCGGGTGGTCAGGTGCTCACGCAGATAGTCCGCACCGGTCTGGATGACCTTGGCCGGATCGCGCGGCTGGTCGTGCTCGATGATGTACCAGTGCACGCCGGCGGCTGCCGCAGCAGGCAGGATCGCGTTCCAGTCCAGCACGCCCTGGCCCACCGCAGCGAATCCGCCTTCGTCTTCGGCCTGGCCCTTGGGCGCATTGTCCTTGGCGTGTACCGCGAACACGTGGCCGCGGAACTTTGCCAGCATCACTGCCGGGTCCAGGCCTGCACGCGCGACCCAGGCCAGGTCCAGCTCGCTCTGCAGGTCTGGACCGGCGGCGGCGAACAGCAGCTCCAGCCCGGTCCTGCCATCGAAGTCGGCCAGTTCGAAGTCGTGGTTGTGGTAGGCCAGGCGCATGCCCTTGCCGCGCGCCTGCTTTGCGATGCGGCCCAGTTCCTGGCCCAGGGCGGTCCAGCCGGCGGCATCGCCCGGGCGATCCTTCTTGTCCAGGTACGGCACCACCAGCGTCGTGTTGCCGATCGACCGGTTGAAGGTCACCACCCCATCCAGGTTGCTGCGCAGCTCGGCCAGCGGCACATGCGATGAAATTGCCTTGATCGAATACCGGTCCAGCAGCTGCTTGAGCTCGGCGGCGCTGGTGTTCTGCGTGCCGACCGTTTCCACCGCATGGACGCCAGCGTCGTGGACGATCTTCAGCTGCTGCTCGAGCGAGCCGGCATCGCGCAGGGTGTACATCTGTACCGCGATCGGCTTCTGCGTGCTGACAGCTTCGACTGCAAAAACGGGCAGGGCAGCGAGCAGCAGAATGAGGCTTGCAGTTCCATGGACAAGGGCTTTCATCAACAGATCCTCCCGGGTTTCAACCGATGGTGGTCCAGGCACGCGACCTGGCTGATGCAATGACACGATCGACGATCTGCGCCGAGCGCAGGCCGTCCTCGAAGGTGGGCAGGCCCTGCGGCCGCTCGCCCTCGATGGCGCGATAGGTGTCGGCGACAAACGCTTCGAAGCACTGGGCGTAGCCCTGCGCGTGTCCGGCCGGCAGCACGGAAAGGCGACGTTGATCGGCACTGCCGGCGCCTGGTCCGCGCACGAAGATCTCCTCGCGTTGGTCGGGCAGGCCGATCCACAGCCGCTCGGCGTCTTCCTGGTTGAAAGCCACGCTGGCCTTGGCGCCGTCGATCTCGAACCAGAGGCGATTGCGGCGTCCGGCCGAGACCTGGCTGACCGTCAACGACGCCAATGTGCCGGCGCCGGTCCTGAACATCGCCGCCGCCACGTCCTCGCTCGTTACCTCCTGCATTGCGCTGGCTGCGGTTGGCGTGCTGAAGCTCTGCCCGCTGACGGCGCCACGCTCGGCGATGACCGTAGAGAACGCCGCGCTGACCTCGGCGAAGCGTTCGCCGCTGACCCATTCCACCAGGTCGCACCAGTGCGAGCCGATGTCGGCGAATACGCGCGATGCGCCACCCAACGCCGGGTCCACGCGCCAGTTGTTGCTGGCCGGGTCCAGCAGCCAGTCCTGCAGATAGCTGCCGTGGATCAGGTGCAGTGGCCCCAGATCACCTTGCGCTATGCGTGCGCGCGCCTCGCGCACCACCGGGTGGTAGCGATAAACGAAAGGTACTGTGGCGACCAGCCCGGTTGAGGCGGCCAATGCTGCAAGGGCCTGCGCATCGTCCAGCGTGGTCGCCAGCGGTTTCTCGCAGATCACGTGCTTGCCGGCTTCCAGCGCGGCCTGCGCCATCGCGCGGTGCAGATGGTTTGGCGTGCAGACATGCACGACCTGTACCTGCGGATCGGCGATCACCTCTTCGATGTCCCGATAGGCGCGCGGGACATTCCACAGCTGCGCCATCTCACGCGCGCGCTGCGCTGACGAAGCGGCAACGCCGCGTACCTCGGCACCGGCGAGCAAGGCCGCGCGGCGGTGCACGGCGCCGATCATGCCGGCGCCGACGATGGCGATTCCAAGCGTTGGCATCGGCTCGAATCCTCAGGGTGTGGAAGATGCGGCGGCCACGGCGGGCCGGTCGCGGAACAGCAGCAGGAAGGCGATCAGCACCACCAGTGCGACACCAGCCGGGAACAGCCAGATCTGCTGCCAGTCGGGGCCGGCCTCGGTGGTGAAGTGCTCCACCACCGCGCCGGACAGGAAGGTGCCGATCAGCATGCCTACGCCGTACGTGGCCAGGGTGATGAAGCCCTGCGCGCTGCTGCGCACGGCGGGGCCGGCATGGGCATCGGTGTAGATCTGGCCGGTGACGAAGAAGAAGTCGTAGCAGATGCCGTGCAGCACGATGCCGATCACCAGCAGCGAGAAGCCGCTGCCCGCATCGCCGAAGGCGAACAGGACGTAGCGCACCACCCACGCCGCCATGCCGACCGCCAGCATGGTCTTCACCCCCAGCCGCACGAACAGGAACGGCATGGCCAGCATCAGCAGTACCTCGGAAACCTGGCCCAGCGACTGCAGGCCTGCGGCGCCGCGCACGCCCAGGTCGTTGAGATACGGATTGGTGAAGTTGTAGTAGAACGACAGCGGGATGCAGATGGCGATGGAGGCCAGGAAGAACACCAGGTAGGCGCGCGACTTCAGCAGCCGCAATGAATCCAGCCCGAGGATCTGCCCCAGCCCGGCATCGCGCTGCTGTGCCAGTGGCGGCGTGTGCGGCAGGGTGAACGCATACAGGCCCAGTACCAGCGATGCCAGCGCCGCCATGCGGAACGTCAGTTCAAGCCGATGGGCCTGCTCCCACCCCAGCCAGCCGATCAGCACGCCTGCGACAATCCAGCCGATGCTGCCGGCCACGCGTACCAGCGGGAACTGTTTCTCGGGCGACTGCATGTGCCGCATCGCCACGCTGTTGGCCAGTGCCAGCGTGGGCATGAACAGCAGCATGTAGCCCATCACGCAGGCCGAGAACACACTGAAGCTGGTGGCGGTGGACGCCAGCCACATCAGTACCGCGCCGGCCAGGTGCAGCACCGCTAGGATGCGCTGCGCGGCGAAGTAGCGATCGGCGATCAGGCCGACCAGCAACGGCGCCACGATCGCGCCGATCGACTGGCTGAGGAAGGCGGTGGCCACCTGGCTGGCGCTGGCCTGCAGCGGGCCCTGCACCAGGTACGTCCCGAGGGTCACGAACCACGCTCCCCAGATGAAGAACTGCAGAAACATCATCGCGCCCAGGCGCGACATGGCGTGCGACATGGCTTGCCCTCCCGGGGCGGCAATGGCTCAGATTCCCAGCATGTGGTGCAGTGATGCGGCGTCCGTGCCACTGTCGGCAAAGTCATCGAAGGCGCGCTCGGTCACCCGGATGATGTGGTTGCGGATGAAGGCGGCACCTTCGCGTGCGCCGTCTTCCGGGTGCTTCAGGCAGCACTCCCATTCCAGTACCGCCCATCCGGGGAAGTCGTACTGGGCGAACTTGGAGAAGATCGCCTTGAAGTCGATCTGGCCGTCACCGGGCGAACGGAACCGGCCCGGACGATCGATCCAGTCCTGGTAGCCGCCATACACGCCGCTGCTCGCGCTGGCGTGATACTCCGCGTCCTTGACGTGGAAGATGCCGATGCGCGCGTGGTAGCGGTCGATGAAACCCAGGTAGTCCATCTGCTGCAGCAGCAGGTGGCTGGGGTCGTACAGGATCTTCGCGCGGGGGTGATGGTCCACCACATCGAGGAAGCGTTCAAAGGTCGCGCCGTCGTGCAGGTCCTCACCCGGGTGGATCTCGAAGCACAGGTCCACGCCGCAGGCGTCGAACGCATCCAGGATCGGGCGCCAGCGGCGGCCGAGTTCGGCGAAGGCTTCCTCCACCAGTCCCGGTGGACGCTGCGGCCAGGGGTAGAAATAGGGCCAGGCCAATGCGCCGGAGAACGTGGCATGCGCGGTCAGCCCCAGGCGCTGACTGGCTTTGGCGGCCAGCAGAAGCTGCTCGACTGCCCAAGCCTGGCGGGCAGCCGGATCGCCGCGCTTGTCCGCCGGCGCGAATCCGTCGAACAGGCTGTCGTAGGCCGGATGCACCGCGACCAGCTGCCCCTGCAGATGGGTGGACAGCTCGGTGATCTGCACGCCATGACCGGCCAGCATGCCGGCGACGTCGTCGCAGTACGCTTGGCTGCGCGCGGCCTCGGCCAGATCGAACAGGTGGGGCGCGCCGGTGGGGACTTGTACGCCAGAATAGCCCAGACCCGCGGCCCATCCGGCCAGCGTGTCCAGCCGATCAAAAGGAGCTGTGTCGCCGATGAACTGCGCCAGGAACAGCGCTGGACCCTTGAGCGTCTTCAACGTGATTCGCCCTCGATGCAATCGATTGCATTATCCTAGCAGGGGCTCACGCAGGACCTGTTGTGCACTGCACAGCAGACAGGAGAACTAATGCCATGGCCACCATCTACGACATCGCGAAGCACGTCGGCGTCTCCGCAGGCACGGTGTCGCGGGCGCTTTCCCGGCCGGACAAAGTGCTGCCGGCTACCCGCGCGCGCATCGAGCAGGCCGCTGCCGCACTGGGCTATGTGCCCAACACGGTGGCCCGCACGCTCAAGACCCAGCGCAGCGGCAAGATCCTGGTCACCGTCCCGGACATCGCCAATCCGTTCTTCGCGCAGATCCTGCAGGGGGCGGAGGACGCCGCACAGGCGGTCGGCTATGCGGTTCTGCTCGGCGATACCCAGCATCAACCCGACCGCGAGGAGCGCTATGCGCAGATGCTCCCGCGCAACGAGGCCGACGGCATGATCGTGCTGGGGCACCGCCTGCCGCCCACGGCGCGCGAGATCGTCCAGCAGCGCGGTGCCGCCGCGCCGGTGATCAACGGCTGCGAGTTCGACCCCGCACTGGGCATTCCCAGCGTCCATATCGATAACGCCGCGGCCGCGCGCGTGGTGATGGAACATCTGTATGCGCTGGGACACGAGCGGATCGCCGTGGTCGGCGGACCGCCGGACAATCCGCTGCACCAGCAACGGCTGGAAGGGGTGCGGGCGGCCGGCAAGGCGCGTGGACGCCTGCGCCAGCTGAACATCGTGCCGGGTGACTTTTCGGTGGAATCCGGCCATGCGGCTGCCATGGCGCTGCTGGACGGCATGTCTGCGCCAACGGCGATCTTCTGTTTCAGCGATCAGATGGCGCTGGGCACCCTGGCGGCCTGCCGCGATCTGGGCATCCGCGTGCCGGAGGACCTGTCCATCGTCGGCTTCGATGATCTGGCATCTTCCCGCTACCTCACGCCGCCGTTGACCACCATCCGGCAACCGATGCGGGAGATCGGTGAGCGCGCGGTCAACCTGCTGCTTGCCATCATCGAGCACATGGATGTGCCGCTGCAGCAGACGCTGGATTTCAGCCTGATGCTGCGGGGTTCAACGGCGCCACCCAGGCGTGGGTGAGGCAGGGTAACCGCCGTGAATCCTTGATCCCGAATTGACGCAGAGCTGTCAGACTCACCACAGGCCGCCCGGCAAGGGCGTGCGATCGCGCAAGGGGGTCGGCAATGCCGTTCTTGACGGACTCGACGGAAGTCGCGGTCGAAGGCATAGGCGCGGCACGTCGCATCGGCTGGATGCGCTTCGTGGGCAATGGGCTGGGTGCGATTCCCATCGCCTCGATCATTCTTGAACGTCAGGACGGCCCGTGGGCCTGGGTGTTGCTGCTGCTCAACGCGCTGGCCTGGCCGGCGCTCGCGCTGGTGCTGACCCAGCGCTCACGGCAGCCTGCGGTGGTCCAGTTCCGTTGCATGGTGGTTGATTCCTTCTTTGGCGGTGGCTGGATCGCCTTCATGGGGCTCAGCGTGGTACCCAGTGCGTTGTTCGCCGCGCTGCTGGTCGCCGACAAGATCGCCGCCGGTGGGGTGAAGCTGGCGGTACGGGCCACACTGGCACTGGTAGCGGGATTCGCGCTCACCTGGTGGGGCCTCGGGTTTCCTTACCAGCCGGTGTCATCGCAGCGCACGATCGTGCTCAGCGTGCCGTTCCTGTTCGTCTACGGCATCGGCCTCAGCATCCTCAGCTGGCAGCTGGCGCGGCGGGTGAAATCGCAGAACCGCCAGTTGAAGCGGCTGAGCCGCATGGACCCGCTGGTGGAGCTGGCCAACCGCGGCTTCCTGATCGTCCGTGCGCAGCAGGCACTGGACAAGGCGCAGGGGCAGGGTGGTTTTGCCTGCCTGCTGATGCTTGATGTGGATGACTTCAAGCGCATCAATGACTCGCACGGTCATCGCGCCGGGGACGAAGTGCTGCGCCATATCGCGTCCACCTTGCGCGCCTTCGCCCGGCCTGGCGATACCCCTGCGCGGCTGGGAGGCGACGAGTTCGTCGTGCTGCTGCAGGACTGTGCGCCCGTCGATGCGATGCATGTGGCAGAGCGGGTTCGGCTGCAACTTCTGGAGGCAGCACGGCAGGCAACCCCGGGCATCGAGTTCAGCGTCAGCATCGGAATCGCGGCGACGCCGCGCGGTGGCAGCGTCGAGGACTGGCTGGCACTGGCCGACCGCGCGCTGTACCACGCCAAGCGCCAGGGCAAGAACAACGCCAGCTATGGCGAATGAGGTGTTGACACGTCTCTGGCGCAGGCCAGCAGCTGGGCGGCCGTTGCCGGAGGCTTGCAGCGCACCGCCAACTGCAGCGTAGTGGTCGGCATGCCCAGTTCCAGCGCAACAAAAGCCAGGCCGCTGCGGTGCATGCTCTGCATCGAGGCCGGCACGATGGCGATGCCCAGGCCGGCAGCGGCAAGGTTGATCGCCGAAGCCACCTGCGGCGCTTCCTGCTGGATGGTAGGCGCAAAGCCCTGGCTGCGGCAGGCAGCGACGACGTCTGCACTCAGGCCCTGGCCCGATTTCCGCGAGAACAGGATGAAGCGCTCGTCGCGCAGCTCGATCAGCGCGATGCTCGTCCGGCACGCCAACGGGTGATCGGCCGGCAGTACTGCCACCAGGGGTTCGGCACTGAGTTGCTGTGTCATCCGTTCACCGGTATTGGAAAACGGCGGGCGCACGATTACTGCATCGAGCTCGCCATCATCGAGGCGCCGGACCAGGGATTCACTGCCATCTTCTACCAGCCGCACCTGCACTGCCGGATGCGCCCGCTGGAAGCTGCGCATCAGCGCGGTGACCGCCTCGTTGTAGGTCGCCGATTCGGTCAGCCCCAATGTCAACGTGCCGACCTCGCCGCGTGCGGCGCGCAGCGCCTCCTCCTTGGCCTGGTCGACGCGCGCGAGGATGTCCTCCGCAGCTTTCGAGAATACCTGGCCAGCATCGCTGAGCACGATGCCGCGTCCCTGCCGGTGGAACAGCGGTGTGCCGATCTCTTCCTCCAAGGCGCGGATCTGCTGCCCGAGCGGCGGCTGGGCGATATGCAGGGCCTCGGCGGCCTTGGTGAAGCTCTGCAGCTGGGCAGTCATGACGAAGTAGCGCAGGTGCCGCAGTTCCATTGGAACCTCAAACGTTCTGGTGCTGTACGAACACGGTATTGGACGGTCGCCGCTGGCGGCAACATCATCGGTATCCCACGGCAGATGTCCAACGACAAGGGAGACCACATGAAAAAGACACGTCAGTTGCGCGATCTGCTCCGCCAGGGCAGCGTGATTGCGCCAGGTGCATTCGATGGATTGTCGGCACGCCTGGTGGAGCTGGCCGGCTTCGATGCGGTCTATGCCAGCGGCGGCGCCATTGCGCGTTCGGCCGGCGTGCCGGACATCGGCCTGCTCGGCCTCAGCGAAGTGCTTGCGCAGGTTGAACGGATCGTCGATGCCTGCGACCTGCCGGTGATCGCCGACGCTGACACCGGCTTCGGCGGCACCGCGAATGTTGAACGCACGGTGCGCGCGTTCGAAAGGGCAGGCGTTGCCGCCCTGCATATCGAGGACCAGGCCTTCCCCAAGCGCTGCGGACATCTGGATGACAAGACGCTGGTCGACGCGGGCGAGATGTGCACGAAGATCCGTGTCGCCTGCCAGTCGCGGATCGACCCGGAGTTGATGATCATCGCGCGTACCGATGCCATCGCCTGCGAAGGCCTGGATGCGGCGATCGAACGGGCGCAGGCCTATGTGGACGCGGGCGCGGACATGATCTTCGTCGAGGCACCGGAAACGCTGGAGCAGATCGAGGTGATTTCGCAGCAGGTTCCCGGGCCGAAGCTGATCAACATGTTCCACAGCGGCAAGACGCCGCTGGTGCCCGTGGCGCGGTTGGCCGAACTCGATTACCGGCTGGTGATCATTCCCTCGGACCTGCAGCGCGCTGCGATCCGGGCCATGCAGCGCACCCTGCAGGAGATCGCAGCGACTGGCGACAGCGGGCGTGTTGCCGGCGAGCTGGCCAGCTTCGGCGAGCGTGAGACGATCGTGCGCACGGCGCGGTATCTGGCACTGGACCGGGTGTGATCCGGGTGTGATTGCGGACGTGCCGATGGATGGGGAAGGGGCGGCGGAATCCGCGTGTGTTGCCTGTTCATCCTGCACCCGGAATCATCGCCGTCAATCCTCTACCATGGGCCACCCTGCCCGGACGTGCCGCCCATGCAAGACGCCCTCGTTGCCCAGCCCAAGCCCCCCGTCCCGAGGATCGCGGCCTGGCTGATGATGCTGCTGGGCATGTGGCTGGCGTTGAAGCTGGGCCTGGTGGTGACCCTGCTGTCGGGCCTGCTGGTGTTCCAGCTGACCCACCTGCTGGCCTCCACAGTGGAGGGCAAGCTGCCGCCAGGCCGGGCGCGGGCGATCGCGGTGATCGTGCTGTCAGCGGTGATCATCAGCGCGCTGGTGCTGGCCGGGATCGGCGTGGCGTCATTTTTCCGCAACGAGACCGGTGGACCGGACGCATTGCTGGCGCGGCTGATGGAGATCCTCAATTCGTCGCGGCACCAGGTGCCGGCGCTGCTGCAGCCGTACATCCCCGAGGACATGCCGGCGCTGCGCACGGCACTGAACGACTGGGCCGCCGAGCATCAGCGCCAGCTGGGCGTGGCCGGTACCTCGGTGGTGCAGGTGGGCGTACGCGTACTGATCGGTATGGTGCTGGGCGCGATGATCGCGCTGTATGACGAACTGCCGCTGCCGAAGATGGGCCCGCTGGCGCAGGAGCTGATCGGCCGCACCAGCCGCCTGGCCACCGCGTTCCGCCAGGTGGTGTTCGCGCAGGTGAAGATCTCGCTGCTCAACACCGTGTTCACCGCCATCTTCCTGCTGGGCGTGCTGCCGTTGTTCGGCGTGCACCTGCCACTGTCCAAGACCCTGGTACTGATCACCTTCATCGCCGGCCTGCTGCCGGTGGTGGGCAACATCATTTCCAACACCATCATCACCATCGTCGCGCTGTCGGTCTCGTTCTACGTGGCCTTGGCGGCGCTGCTGTACCTGATCGTGATCCACAAGCTGGAGTACTTCCTCAATGCGCGCATCGTTGGCGGCGAAATCCAGGCCCGCGCCTGGGAGCTGCTGTTGGCGATGCTGGTGATGGAAGCGGCGTTCGGCCTGCCCGGCCTGGTGGCGGCGCCGGTGTTCTACGCCTACGTGAAGCGCGAACTGGTCGACCAGCGCTGGATCTAGTACGGCAGGGTGTGACGCATTCGCCTCAGCCCGGCGCGGGGTGAGACCTTGCCGGCGCGTTCGCGGTGGCTGCGGTATACCCATGGTCACGGTTCGCGCGGCACTGGCTTGGCGCTGCCGGGACCGGCGGCTACAGTGATCCGCACTTCAGGGGAAATTTGCATGGCCGGCAAGGCATCGCCCATCGGACTGCGGACCTGGGTCTGGATCCTGGCGGGGTCGTTCGTGGTCTGTACGCTGCCGTTGATGGCCATCGCGCTGGTCCAGGGCACGCTGCGCTACAGCGCTGCCGAGGACAACCTGGTCAGCCTGCGCCAGCTGCGCCAGACCTTCGACCTGGCCAACCTGGTCTCGGCCGAACGCGGCCCGGCCAACAGCCTGCTCGGTGCCGACCCGGCCGATGCCAGCGAGCATGCGCGGCTTACGCTGCAGCTGGCGGTGGTGCGCAGGCGTGTGGACACCGCGCTGCAGCAGCTGGGTGCCGTGTTCACGGCTGATCCGGGCGTGGTGGATGAGCATGGGATGCTGGCAGACGCGCAACGTCGCCTGCAGTCGGCACGCGCGGGCGTGGACCGGGTGGCAGCGCAGCCGCGCGACGCACGACGTGTCGAAGACGTGGAGCGCGCGATCAGCGGCATGTTTGCCGTGGTCGACCGCCTCCACCTGCTGACCTCGGCACAGATCAACGTACTGGTCCGGGCCGACCGCGAAGCGGCGATTCCAGCCATGCAGGGGCAGGTGCTGATCGACCTGCGCGAACACGGCGGGCGTCTGGCCTCCAACGTGATGGCGCCGGTGGCGGTACCCGGTGCCTGGCGCAACGAACAGGTGCGCGCGGCGCTGCAGACCGAGGGCCGCCTGCTGGAACTGTGGCGGCTGGCCGGCAGCCACGAATCGGTGTTCCGCAGTGATCCGACGCTGTCCTGGCATTGGGATATGGCGCGCCGGCAGTTCTTCGGCGAGTCACTGCCGATGATCGAACAGCTGATCGACGACGGACGGCGTGGCCTGCCGCCGCCGTGGACCGCTGCCGAGTTCACCACGCGCTACGTGCCGACCCTGCAGTCGCTTGAGGCGCTGCGTGACGGTTACCTGAGTGTGTCCATCGCCAGGTTCGAGCACACCCGCAACCGGGAGGCTACGCGGCTGGCGGTACTTCTGGCCACCGCGCTGGGAACCCTGGTGGTACTGGGTGTGGCGCTGCGTATCGCGCATCTGCAGATCCTGCGGCCTCTGCTGCAGGCACAACGGCAGGTGATCCAGATTGCCTCCGAAGCGCCTGGGCCCGAGCAGCATGTCACCCATCCGCTGGCCGAGATGCAGCGCCTGTTCGATGCGATTGAAGTGCTGCGCGAGAAGTCGCGCGAACGCTCGGCGCTGACCAGCGAGCTGCGC
Organism: Stenotrophomonas mexicanensis; assembly: GCF_032911605.1. Classification (NCBI taxonomy): domain Bacteria; kingdom Pseudomonadati; phylum Pseudomonadota; class Gammaproteobacteria; order Lysobacterales; family Lysobacteraceae; genus Stenotrophomonas; species Stenotrophomonas mexicanensis. Next base: position 63,535 of record NZ_JAWJTG010000016.1, on the reverse strand, counting down.
CAGCTGGCCGGCACCGATGAATTGACCGGACTGCTGAACCGTCGCGCGCTGGAGGAACTGGTGCAGCAGCGCCACGACGAGGGGCGGATGAGCGCAGTGGTGATCCTGCTGGACGTTGATCGCTTCAAATCGATCAATGATGGTCATGGCCACGATGCGGGTGATGAAGTGCTGGTACAGGTGGCGCAACTGCTGCAGCGCCATCTTCGCCGCAGCGACAGCATTTCCCGCTACGGTGGCGAGGAGTTCCTGGTGCTGCTGGCCGACGGTGACCTGGCCGCTGGCCGACAGCTGGCCGAATCGCTGCGGCTTGCGCTGCAGCAGCTGGACATCGTGGTGGCCGGCGGTACCGTGCTGCGGGTGACTGCCAGCTTCGGCGTGGCCCGCGGTGCTACCGACGCCTTGGGCTGGCGGACCCTGCTGCGTGCCGCCGATGCGGCCATGTACCAGGCCAAGGCGCAGGGCCGCGACCGCGTGCGGGTCGCCGGTGGTGGGCGCATTCCACGCTGAAACATCATGTTCATCGCTGGCGCACGCATGGCTGCCTAGACTGGACCTTCGACCATTTGGCAGGAGCGCATCATGACCGTTCGCCCCGTCGTTGCTGCAGCGCTGCTGGCCGGGATGCTGGCCGGCTGTACCTCCACTTCGTCGCAGACCGCTGCGGATGCGCCACGCCACCCCTCGGTTGCCGCCGACCTGAGCCCGGTGCCGGCTTTCACCGGCGGCGGTGCGGGTTGGAGCATTGAGATCGCCTCCACCGGCCAGGGCAACCACGATGCCAGCCTCAGCGCTGACGGCCGTACCCTCAAGGGCACGCTGCGCTATCCGGGGCAGCCGGCCGATGCACCGAGCTCGCTGATCGTGCTCAACGGCGAGCTTGGCCAGCAGCCCGCCATCGTCGAGATCAAGCGTGAGTCGTGCCGCACTGCCGAAGGTGTGGACACCCTGGCCAGCGTGCAGGTGACGATGGAAGGGCAGCCGCAGCGCCGCGGTTGTGGCCACCTGGCCGTGTACTGATCCTGTGCGCCGTCGTGCTTGAGATTCCAACCCTGCACACCGTGCGCCTGCGGCTGCGTCCACAGCAGCTGGATGACTTCGGCGTCTATGCCGCGTTCCTGGCCTCGCCGCGTGCGCGGGGCATGGGCGGGCCGTTCGGTGAGGTGGCGGCGTGGGGGCAGTTCTGCCATGACCTCGCCAGCTGGCATCTGTTCGGCCATGGCGCGTTGATGATCGAGCGTGCCGATACGGGAGCCTGCATCGGCCAGGTCGGGATCAATCATGGCCCGCTGTTCCCGGAAAAGGAACTGGGCTGGCTGCTGTATGACGGCCATGAAGGGAAGGGCTTCGCTACCGAAGCGGCCGGCGCGCTGCGCGACTGGGCCTTCGTGGTGGCGCAGCTGCCGACCCTGGTCAGCTACATGGCGCCGGACAATATGGCATCACAGGCCGTTGCGCAGCGGCTGGGCGGCGTGCTGGACGATCACGCCGTGCGCAGTGATGCCGATGATCTGGTGTATCGCTACCCGCGCTGACGCCTAGCTGCCCGTGGCCGGGGCCTGTACCGTGCGGCCGAGCGCCTTGGCGACGCCTTCGCGCTTCTCGATCAGGAATTCCATCAGGGCGCGCACGCGCGGTGGCATCTGCTCGCGCGAAGGCACGTACAGGTAGAAGCCGGGGAACGGTGCCGACCACGCCGGCATCAGGCGGACCAGGCGCCCATCGGCCAGCATCGGCTGCAGTGACAGATCGATATGCTGCATCACGCCCAATCCCTGCAGCGCGGCGCGGATCATGCCCTCATCGTCGTTGGTGACATAGCGTCCGCGCGGTTCCACTTCAAAGTCATGACCGGGCTGGCCCGGCGTGCTGAATTCCCAGGCATAGACCCCGCCGCTGCCGGTCTGCCGGTAGCCCAGGCACTCGTGGGCGGCCAGTTCGGCGGGCGTGGTGGGCGTGCCATGGCGGGCCAGGTAGGCCGGCGAGGCGACCACCACCATTTCCAGCATCGGCGTGACCGGCACGGCGATCATGCCTTCGGCCAACCGCTCGCCAAGGCGGATGCCGGCGTCACAGCCGTCGGCAACGATGCTGGACAGGCCGTCGTCCATCACCAGCTCTATGCGCAGCTCGGGGTAGCGCGCGAAGAACTCCGGTAGATGCGGTTCGATCAGCGTCTTGGCAGTCAGGCGCGCGGTGTTGATGCGCAGCAGGCCGGACGGAGCGTCATGGCTGGCGCGCAGGTCGCGTACTGCGGTTTCGATGGTGCTCAGCGATGGCCGCAGTGCGTCGAACAGGCGCTGGCCTTCCTCGGTGAGCGACATGTCACGGGTGGTCCGGTGCAGCAGGCGTACCCCCAGCTGTTTCTCCAGGGTCTTCAGGCTCTGCGACAACGCCGGGCGCGAGACCCCCATCTCAACGGCCGCTTTGGTGAAGCTGCGGTGGTGGGCGATGTGGGCAAACCAGGCCAGCTGGGGCAGCAGGGCCGGGTTGATCGGGCTGGGGGCGCTCATGGGGCTCGGTCGGCAGGACGGCGGGAGAAGATGGCGGCACAGGTTGTCGCTATTTGGTAATTGCAGCTTACTACTTTGGTTGTGATTGGCCGCTTTTTCGGCCCCAATCCCGGGTCTATCGTGCTTGCAACGGCGACACCCGTCGCCTCCCGCCGCTATCGAGGAGCCGCAGCATGGAAACCATCAACATCCAGAATCCGGACATGGCCTGGCCTATCGCCGCCGACCTGCATTTCCCGCCGGACTTCGACCGCAACCGGGTCTATCCCGCGATCATCAGCATGCATCCGATCGGCAGCTGCAAGGAGCAGACCGCCGGCAACATCTACGGTGAGGCCCTGGCTCGCGAGGGCTACGTGGTGATCGCCTATGACGCCAGCTTCCAGGGCGCCAGCGGTGGCGAGCCGCGTCGGGTCGAAGACCCGACCCAGCGCGTGGAGGATGTACGCCGCGTGGTCGACCATCTGGTCACCCTGCCGTACGTGGATGCCGAACGCATCGGCGTACTGGGCATCTGTGGCGGTGGTGGCTACGCGATCAACGCCACCATGACCGAGCGCCGCATCAAGGCGGTCACCAGCATCACCGGTGTCAACTTTGGCCGGCTCAGTCGTGAGGGCTTTGGCGGATTCGATCCGATCGGCACGCTGGAGGCCATCGCTGCCCAGCGCACCGCCGAGATGCGCGGCGGCGAGGCCCGTGTGGACCTGTTCCTGCCGCCTTCGGTGGAACAGGGGCGCGCCGCCGGCATCACGGATATCGATGTGCTGGAGGCCACGGACTATTACCGCACGCGCGAGCCGCAGCCCAACGGCGTGGTCAGTGCGCTGTTCTCGCATCGCGGTGCAGCGGTGGGCTGGGATGCCTTCCACCTGGCCGAAGTCCTGCTGACCCAACCGTTGCTGGTGGTGATCGGTGACAAGCCGGGTGGCTTTGGTGCCTACCGCGATGGCCTGGAGATCCATGGCCGTGCGGCGTCGAAGCACAAGCAGTTGAAGGTGGTGGAAGGCTGGTCGCATTACGACCTGTATGACAAGCCGGAGCCGGTGCGCGAGGCCCTGTCAGCGGTCGTTCCCTTCTTCAAGCAGCACCTGTGAGCTGATGTGGCAGGTGGTGCCGGCCACGGGCCGGCATCATCTGTACGCGGAGTACTCCGCCCAGTCATCGAGATCGGCCAGTTCCGGTGCCAGTGCGTGCTCGACCGCACGCCGCAGCAGTGCCGGTGCGACGTAGTGGCGGTGCGTGGCATCGATCAGCGCCATGTACAGGCGGCCGAACGCATTGCGGGTCTGCACGCGCGAGCCGAGGCTGATCTCGACGTGGCCATCGGCACAGCGCTGCACCCGCACGCTGCTGCGGAAGCGCAGGTGGCGATCATCGGCACCGAGCAGCACTTCGGCGCAGGTGTCCCCGTCATCGATGTGCGCGTCCAGCACCGGGTAGCGACCGGCGAACAACCGGCTGCGGTCGGTCGACAGCAGTGACGATACCGGGCAGCCGAGCGGCGACGTACGCAGCCGCAACGGCGCCACGAGGCGGTTACGCAGTGCCATCAGGTGGCCCACGCCGGTGGGCGGATTGCGCAGGAAGCCTTCCAGTACATCGGCCAGCAGTACCGACGCGGAGTGATGCGCGACCTGCGCGCTGTCCAGGCACAGCGTGGTCTGGTCCTGGTAGTGGCTGTGCGGCAGCGCAGTGGCCAGCAGCCCGTCGCTGTGTGGTGCCTGCGACTGGACCGGGTAGGCCGGTGTGGCGCGTTCGACGAACCCGCGCAGCGGCCGCAGTGGAATCCGGCGCAGCGGACCGAGCAGGGCACGGGTACGCGCGCACAGCTGAGCACTCAGGCTGGGGGGTGCGGCTTGCAGCGACAGCTGCAGCAGTGGCGCTGCCGCGAGTGCAGTGGCCGATGGCCAGTGGGCATCGGGCAGTACCTCGGTCAGGCTGGGGATATCGGCCGCATTGCGTTGAACCTGTGCACGGGCCTGCTCATCCATCGCCCCGGCCAGCTCATTGCTGTGGCAGGACAACGCGAACAGCGCCGGATGTGTGCGATGGTTCGATGCGAACTGGTGCCACGTGCCGCCGCCGAAGCGCACGGTGAACAGGCAGTCCGGTGGAATGCGGATGCGCCGCAGCGTGCGTGCGAAGGCAGCGGGATCGCGCGCCAGCTGCGCGTCGGAGGCGGTGGCGAAGCGCAGCTCGGCGCCCGCGCTTCCGGCGATGGCGGTGAACGTGCGCGGGCCTGCATGGCGATGAAACGGGTGACCACCGGCACCGACGGTGAAGCTGTACAGCGAGGAGGCGTCGCCCTGCTGCAGATGCATGCCGCCCAGTCGCGCCGAAGGCTCGTCCAGCGCATCGATGAAGGCCGGGTGGTGGCGCTGGCGCTGGCTGGCGTCGGTCACCAGCGCATCACCGGCACCGATGCCGAGCTGCGCGATCAAGGTGACTTCGGTCGGGCTTCCGCCCTCCTGCCCCGGAAGCTGCACCCCTGGAAACGAACGGCGGTCGCGGGTCGAACCAGGCATGGTCATGCTCCTTGGCGGGGCGGTTCAGCGGGCAGGGGACTTGCGGCGCGCGCGTGCTTCGCGCTTCAGCGGGCCGCCGACCGGACACACTTCGGCTGCCCAGGAAAACAGCGTGTTGGCCAAGCGGTCCGGCACCTGCCGGAAGTACACGAACTGGCCACGCTTCTCGCGTTCGATCAGGCCGGCTTCCTCGAGGATGCGCAGGTGGCTGGACAGCGCCGGCTTGCTGAAGTCGAAGCGTTCGGCCAGCTCGCCCGCGCTCAGCTCACCGGCGCTGAGATAGGCCAGGATCTGGCGGCGGGCGGTGGAGGCGAGGGCTTCGAAGATACGGTCCATGGCGAGCTAATTAACTAATTCGTTAAATGATACTCCTCCCGCCAGCGGCGGCTGTCAAGCCATGACCCATTGCGCGTGGCGCCCGGGCTTTGCCATTCTCCCTGCTGTTTTCCGTAGCGTGGAATCCCGATGCGTCCTGCGTTCTGGCTGGCTTTGGCCCTGCTGCCCACCCTGGCGGTGGCGCAACCTGCGCGTACTGCAAAGGCCAAGGCCCCAGCGCAGGATCCCTTCAGCGAGCTGTTCGACACCGCCTGCATGCAGCACATCGGTGCCCCGGCACGGTTGCAGTCGCTGATGGAATCCAATGGGCTGTCGCCGTTGCAGCCCGCCGAAGCCGCGACGCTGCTGCAGGGGCAATCGGGCGTGGCCTGGATGGTGCCTCTGGCCAGTGGCCGCTATGCGGTGAGCTGGGCTGACGATGGCACGTGTACGGTCTACGCCGAAAAGGCCGACGCGGCGGTCGTGCAGAAGGGATTCGCCCGGTTGGTGCAGGCCGCACCGAAGCCGTTGCAGGTGCGGTCGCTGCCAGGGCGTGGGCCGCTGTCGGCCGATCAGGTGGCCATCCAGTACGGCTGGGCCACGCCGGGGCAGGGCAAGCTGCAGGTGCGATTCCGCCTGGTCACACGGCAGGCGGCCGAAGCCGGCGTGCAGGCGATGGCCTCGGCGGCCCCGGGCGAAGCGATGCTGGCGCAGGGCGCGCCTGGGCCCTGAAGGGCCCACGCTCGCGATTCAGCCTTTCACGCGGCAAGTGGTATATCGTTTATCGATAAATTCACCCGGGGCGGCGAGGCCACCCCAATGCCGGAGGCCGCTTGACCGCTCGTCCCGCCCGCGCCAGACCCGCGCGAGGCTTGTTCACCCTGGCCCAGGCCGCCGTACAGGCGGTGCGGGCGATGTGCTGGCTGGGCATCCTGGCCGCACTGCTGGCCGTGCCGCTGGTCGCCCACGACCGCAGCTGGCTGCTCGACAGCATCCACGACGCTGATGCCGCTGCCGTGCATGGCAGCGACCTGTTCCTGCATTTCTGCCTGGGCCTGGGCGCGATCGTCGCGCTGCTGGTGCTGTGCCTGATGTTCCTGCGCCACCTGCTGCGGCTGTTGAAGTCGGCGGCGCGCGAGCGGCCGTTCACCCACGCCAATGCACAGCGCCTGCAGCGCATGGCCTGGCTGATGCTGTCGATGGAGGTGCTGTCGATCCTGATCGGCGCCTACGCCGCCTGGATGGGCCCGGACTTCACCTGGATGGAGGTGGGCGGCGGCATGTCGATCACCGGCCTGGTCGCGGTGCTGATGCTGTTCGTGCTGGCACGCGTGTTTGCCGTGGGTGCGGCAATGCGCGATGACCTCGACGGTGTCATCTGATGGCGATTGTCATCACCCTGGACCGCATGCTGCAGGAACGGGGCATGACCCTGTCCGAGCTGGCCGGGCGCATCGACATCACCCTGGCCAACCTGTCGATCCTGAAAACCGGCAAGGCGCGCGCCATCCGCTTTTCCACACTTGATGCGATCTGCCGTGAGCTGCAATGCACGCCCGGTGACCTGCTGGGGCATGACCCGACGCAGGCGCAGGACGCTGACTGAGTGTTTCCCCTTCTCCCTTACCTACTGACGAAACGGACCTGAAATGGAATGGTTGGCTGACCCCTCGATATGGATGGGCCTTGCAACCCTGGTCGTGCTGGAGATCGTTCTCGGCATCGACAACCTGGTGTTCATCGCGATCCTGGCCGACAAACTGCCGCCGCACCAGCGTGACCGCGCGCGGGTGATCGGCCTGGCGCTGGCCCTGCTGATGCGGCTGGTGCTGCTGGCCGCGCTGGCATGGATCATGAAGTTGACCGAACCGCTGCTCACGCTGTTCGACCACAGCTTCTCCGGGCGTGACCTGATCCTGCTGGGCGGTGGTCTGTTCCTGCTTTTCAAGGGCACGATGGAACTGCACGAGCGGCTGGAGGGCCGCGAGCATCACGAGGATGGCAAGAAGGTCTACGCCAGCTTCGCGATGGTGGTGGCTCAGATCGTGGTGCTCGACGCGGTGTTCTCGCTGGACTCGGTGATCACTGCGGTCGGCATGGTCGACAACCTGGGCGTGATGTATGCCGCGGTGACCATCGCGATGGTGCTGATGCTGGTGGCCAGCAAGCCGCTGACCCGTTTCGTCAACAAGCATCCTACGGTGGTCGTGCTGTGCCTGGGCTTCCTGTTGATGATCGGTTTCAGCCTGGTGGCCGAAGGCCTGGGCTACAAGATTCCGAAGGGCTATCTGTACGCGGCGATCGCCTTCTCGATCCTGGTTGAAGCCTTCAACCAGTGGGTGCGCTTCAATCGCGAGCGCAACGAGCGCCGCCAGCCGTTCCGCCAGCGTACCGCCGACGCCGTGCTGCGCATGCTGGGCGCGCGCCCGGCCAATGGCCACGACGACGAAAACGCTGACGAACACGTCGATGCCGAAGAGCGGTTGCAGCCGGCCGAGCACGAGATGATCCGCAGCGTGCTGGGCCTGGCTGATCGGCCGGTGTCGAGCGTGATGACCGTGCGTGCCGACGTGCAGTGGATCGACCTGGCACGTGGGCAGGAGGATGTGGTGGCACGCCTGGTGGCATCGCCGCACACCCGCCTGCTGGTGGGTGATGGCGACCTGGACAGCCTGCGCGGCGTGGTGCAGAGCCGCGACCTTCTGGCCGACCTGCTGCAGGGCAGGCCGCTGCAGCTGGAGGGCAACCTGCGCGAGCCGCAGTACGTGCTGTCCAGCGCCAGCGCACTGCAGGCGCTGGAACTGATCCGCCAGCACCCGGTGCCGTTGGCGGTGGCGGTGGACGAGTACGGCAGTGTGGAAGGCCTGGTGACCGCCAACGATCTGCTGGCGGCCATTGCCGGCGACCTGGTCGACACCCAGGACGAGCGCTATGGCGTGTTCGCGCAGGGCGAGGACCAATGGGAGGCCGACGGTGCGCTGACCCTGGACGACCTGCAGCGCCTGGCCGGCGTCTCGCTGCCGCGCAGTGCCGACTACATGACCATCTCCGGTCTGGTGCTGGAGCGTCTGGGGCGCCTGCCGGACATCGGTGACACGGTGGAGATCGCGGATGTACGCATCACCGTACTGGCAATGGAGAGGCGTCGCATCGCCCGCCTGCGGGTGGAACGCATCGGGCTTTCGTAGAGTCGAGCCAAGCTCGACTGGCCCTCTGTAGAGTCGAGCCATGACCGACTGGCCCTCTGTAGAGTCGAGCCATGCTCGACTGCTTCCTGAGCAGCCGGGTACGGGCCCGGCTCTACACAACACTGCCGGCAACCGTCACCATGGCGGGCCCGCTTTCTTTCCAGGATGGTTGCAGTGCTGAGTACGATCGGTTTGTTGATGGGCCTGTACGTGGCCTGGCGCCTGTTCTGGCCACTGCGCATGCCCATCTGGATGAAGGTCGTGCTGTCGCTGCTGCTGGTGAGCGTTGCCGTGCAGCTGCGCATCGTCGCCATGTTCTGGGGCACGATGGCCTCGCCGGAAATCCCGAAGCTGGCCATCGCCTCGTTGGCCACGGGTTCGACTGCCGTACTGCTGCTGGCGCTGTTCCTGCTGGTGCTGGACGCGGGCCTGTTGGTGTCGCGCATCCTGCGCAGGCCACGTGCTGTATCGGCGTTGCGCGCGCCGAAGCTGCGCCCGGCGGCGGGTGTGCTGGCGCTGCTGGTCAGTGGCTATGGCGTCAGCCAGGGCATGGCCGTCCCCAAGCCCCGGCAGATCGAGGTGAGCATCGCCGGCTTGCCGGCCGCGTTCGATGGCTATCGCGTGCTGCAGTTGACCGACATCCATGCCAGCCGCCTGCTGACCGGTGAGTGGGTGCGCAGGGTGGTGGACGACAGCAACGCACTGAAGCCGGACCTGATCGTGATTACCGGCGATCTGATCGACGGCAGCGTCGAGGCGCGTCGCGAGGACGCGCGCCCGTTGGCTGATCTGCATGCACCGGACGGCGTCATCGCCATCACCGGCAACCACGAGTACTACGCGCAGTACCAGGAGTGGATGCAGGCGTTCCGCGCACTGCACACGCAGGTGCTGGAGAACAGCTACCTGCAGGTGCGGCGCGGCGATGCGGCGCTGACCATTGCCGGCGTCACCGACCCGGTGGCCGCACGCTATGGTCTGCCGCTGCCGGACCTGGAGGCCGCGCTGGCTGGCGCCGATCCGGGCGCGCCGGTGATCCTGCTCGACCATCGCCCGCGCAACGCACGCGAGGCTGCCGCGCGTGGGGTGAAGCTGCAGCTGTCCGGGCATACACATGGCGGCCAGATCATCGGCATGGACCAGCTGGTGAAGCGCGCCAATGGCGGTTATGTGTCCGGGCGTTACGAGGTGGATGGCATGACACTGTACGTGAGCAATGGTGCTGGCCTGTGGGCCGGTTTCCCGGCACGCATCGGCGTTCCTTCGGAGATCACCCTGATCACCCTGCGCCGCGCCCCGTGACCCCTGACAAACCACATGGAAGGAACCATGTCCCATCCCCGCGCACCCATGGAACGTCTGATCCGCGCCAATGCGGACGAGATCAATCGGCTGCGCCAAGCCATCCGCGAAGCCGCTGGCGCGCGCTGGCGTGGCCCGGAAGAAATGCAGCGGCACGCGGCAGCCTGCGCGGAATACAACCAGCGCTATGAACAGCTTGCTTTCCCGGGGGGCTACGCCAACGCGCTGAAGCAACTTGCCGAACGCGATCCAGATACGGTGGATGTCGCGCTGACCTTCCTTGAGGTGCGCCCGTACTTCTTCCGTTCCGGATATATGTGGAAGACGCTGCTGAAGCGTGTGCAACGGGCACCGATGGGTGTGAAGCAGCAGGCCCGGATGCAGAAGATCCTCGATGCCTACGCTGCCTATCGCGCCACACGTGACGGCTGATGGGGACGGCATGATGGGGTCAGATCCCTTCGCCTTTGGCAAAGGGATCTGACCCCGGCCCGTCAGGCCGCTCGCAGCGGCGGCCGCGCATGCGCACTTCGACGCAGCGCTTGCGCCCGCTTGGCGATCCAGCGCACCACCAAGGCGGTGAACAGCAGCGCCGACGGCACCGCATACCAGAAGTTGCCCGGCACGCGCTTGAAGTACGAGTAGGTGAAAACCGCCGCGATGATCCACATGCCGGTGACGTGCAGGCGACGCCAGGCCGTGGGTCCCATGCGCCGGGCGAGCCCCCGATGCGAGGTGATGGCCAGCGCCAGGATGGCGATGTAGCCCACCGTGCCCGGGAGGTTGGCCAGCGCTGAGCGTGCTGGCCAGAATGCCGGGTTGAGGATGCCGAAACTGGTGATGGCGATGGCATGCAGCAGGTGCGAGAACGCGAAGGACAGGCCGATGATGCGCCGTTCGCGCAGCAGGAACCGGGTGAACGGGCTGGGCAGCAGGCTGGCGAACGACGATGCCGTGAACGCTGCCAGGAACAACAGGAACGATGTGCGTGCAGTGACTCGGATCGCTGCTCGGCTGCCCTCGGCCACATCGGCATGCAGGGCGAACGCGCCCAGCGCGAAGGCGATCAGTACCGCCGCGATGGCCACGAACAGGCGCCAGCCGTGCAGGAAGAAAGTGTTGGAAGGAGCCATGATGAGACCTCAGAGTAGGGTGCGGTAGTGCCGGCCGCTGGCCGGCAATCTCAGAAAGCAGGCAATGCGACCAGCACGCCTGCCATGAGCAGCTCGCTCAGAACGCGCAGGCAGACCACGCGCAATGCGTCCGTTGCCACGCCATGTGTTTCGGACAGCAGCTGCAGTGCCTCATCCACAGGCGCGCCGTCGTCACCGAAGACCGATAGCAGCGCGTGGGCCAGCGGTGACAGTTCCTCGACCTGCAGGCTGAAATCGGCGAGGCGCTGGATCACCAGCAGCGTTGGAGCCGTGCTCAACACCCGCTCCAGGTCCTCGTCCACATGTACCGGCCACTGGTAGCCAAGCACCCGCACCAGCGGCGAAACCGCCAGCACATCACTGTCCACCGGAACGCGCTGCAGCGGCCGCCCGGCGGCGCGCGCTTCAATGTGCAGCGACTGTTGCGTGCTCTCGTAGTGCGCCAGTTCCGCTACCCAGGCCGGCAGTGCCAGCGCGTCCTGCATCGCCAGCCAGGCCGCGAACTCGCCGGCGATCCGTGGGAACAACGGGGTGCGACAGGTATGGCTGGCGTAGTAGTGCTCCACGGTCTCGCGCCAGCGCGGCATGCCCAACTGGTGTTGCAGGCGTGGCAGGCTGCCAGCCAGCAGGGTGTCCAGGCTGTCGATGCACAGGCGGCGGTACACCGCCAGCCGGCGCGCCTCGACGCCATCGGGCGCGGGCATTGATGGGTCGCGCACATGGTCGGCCCAACGCCGTTGCAGGGTGGCCAGCGACTCAGCCATGGGCCACCTCGGGCCAATGTGCCTCGGCCTGTGCCTGGCGGATCTGCGCGACCTCGGCCAGCAACTCGGCCAGTGGCGGGAAGTTGAAGTCGCGTTCGAGCAGGGTGGGACGCACGCCCACCCGCGCATAGGCCTCGCGCAACAGCGCCCAGACCACGCCTTTCACCGGCGCACCGTGGGTATCGATCTTGAAGCCATCGTCTTCATCGAAGTGGCCCGCCACATGCAGCGAGGCGACCCGCTGGGCCGGCACGCGGGCCAGGAATTCGAACGCGTCGTAGCCGTTGTTGCAGGCATTGACGAAGACGTTGTTGACGTCCAGCAGGAGGTCGCAGTCCGCCTCGGCGAGTACGGCATTGATGAAGTCGACCTCGCTCATGTCGGCGCCGGCAACGGCGTAGTAGGAAATGTTCTCCACGGCGATGCGTCGGCCCAGCATGTCCTGCACCTGGGCGATGCGGCCGGCGACGTGATGCACGGCCTCGGCGGTGAACGGCAGCGGCAGCAGGTCGTAGACGTGGCCACCGGCAGCGCAGTAGCTCAGGTGTTCGCTGTACAGCTGCACCTGGTGCAGGTCGAGGAAGGCACGCGTCTGGGCCAGCAGGGTGCGGTCCAGCGGATCAGGACCGCCCAAAGAAAGCGACAGGCCGTGGCAGGTCAGGGGGTGGCGTTCGCTCAACCTGCGCAGCGCTGCACCGTGTGCACCGCCGACGCCGATCCAGTTGTCGGGCGAAACTTCGAGGAAGTCGATGGCACCGGCCGGCATGGCCAGCAGTTCGTCGATCAGGCCACGACGCAGGCCAAGACCGGCGGCATTGGAAGGCAGGGGCAGGGTCATGACGGTTGCTCCAGGGAGAGGGCGCCGCCTCGGAGGCGGCGCCGGTTGAACGTCGATCAATCGGCGACGCGGGAGAACAGGCCCTTCGGCATCGGCTTGCCGTTGGCGGTGTAGACGCTGCGCAGGTAGTCGTGCGCTTCCTGCTCGCTGATGTAGCCGTCGTGGTCGGTGTCGATGCGGTCGAACTCGGCGGCACGCTTGGCGGCCACGGCGTTGAACTCGGCACGCGAGACCCGGCCATCGTGGTCGCGGTCGGTGCGGGCAAACGAGGCGTCGCCGCACTTGCCTTCGCCACACTGGCCCTCGGCCACCTTGGCCTTGCCGGGGGGCTTGCCGGTGGCGGTCTTGTTGGCCCCGCACTTGCCTTCACCGCACTTGCCTTCGGCGGCAGCGCTCATGGCCACGGCACTGATCGCCAGTGGCTGGATCGCCGCAGCCTGGCCGGCCAGCAGCAGGCCACCGGCCAGGGCGATGCCGACGGCACCGATGCGCGGCAGGCGGGAGGAGAGGGTGTTCTTGGTCGAGACGGACATGGTGGTGACTCCTTGGGAAAGCACGCGGGGCGTGCGGGATGGACGCCGCTTGAAGGCGACGGAAACGAAGGGAAGAAGCGCGGTGAAGGGGCGAAGCGGATCAGGCGTTGCGGCGACGGCGCAGTACGTAACCCACCAGCAGCACACCGCCGAGCAGGGCGCCGCCGAAGCCGATGCCGGGGAGCAGCGCGGCAACCGGCAGCAGCAGGGCGATGAGGCTGACGCCCCAACCCAGGCCGTCATTGCCAACGGGGGCGTGCTGCGAGCCGGCCAGCAGACGGTCGACGCTGAGTGCGCCACCGCCGTTGAGGATCAGTGGCAGCAGCATGGCCAGGAACAGCAGCGGCAGCTTGAAGTTGCCGTAGCCTTGGTCGGTGATTGCATAGCCCTGCCAGAGTTCGCCCAGGCCGTTCCATTGGTCGGGCCAGTGCACGGCGGCGATGGCGACCACGGTCAGCACCCAGAACACATAAGCCACCGAGCGCGTGGCCAGGCCGAGCAGCAGCATCACTGCACCCACCAGTTCCAGCCAGGTGGCCAGCTGCCAGTTCAGTGATGCGGGCAGGGCGGAGAACGGGAACGGGAAGCGACCTTCCAGGTCGGCGAACCAGTTCTGGCCGCCCAGTTTTTCGCGGCCGGATTCAAAGAACTCCCAGGCCAGCAGGGTGCGCAGCGCCAATGGCGAGAGCCAGCGGCCGACGGCGTCCAGGCGGGGGGTATACACGGAAGAGGCGGTGCTGATCATGGTGGTGTCCTGCGGGCCAGTGGTCGATGGAGGCCATTTCAGGCGGCGCAGGTATCGGCAACGTGTGCCGTTGCCCGGGGTTTTGTCAGCGACTGTGGCCGCGGCCGGGGTTTCGTACAGTCAGATACAAAGACGATGTGTCGGGGCACATCGGGGCGTTGCGCGCCCGCGTGCGGGCAGCGATATCCACCCGGTAGCGCCTGGTCGGGCCCGGCGGCCGAATGTATCCCACTGTAGAAACCCGCCTGCGCCCTACAGTCCGGTACAACTCCGTGCCGCGGAGAAACAGCGCCGATACACCGGCAGGGGGAAATGGCCACTCCCAACACCGGAGTGCCACCCATGATCCGTACCTCGTTGCTTGCTGCCGCTCTCGCCCTTGCCGGCGCCGCAGCCCCCGCCTTCGCTGCCCAGGCCGGTACCGCTGCACCGCCCACCGTCATCCTGGTGCACGGCGCGTTCGCCGATGGCTCCAGCTGGAGCAAGGTCATCAGCACGTTGCATGACTGGAAGCTGCCTGCGGTGGCCGTACAGAATCCGCTCACCTCGCTGGCCGACGATGTTGCCGCCACCCGTCGTGCGATTGCCGCTGCACCCGGCAAGGTCGTGCTGGTCGGCCACAGCTGGGGCGGTACGGTCATCACCGAGGCGGGCAATGACCCGAAGGTGCAGGCGCTGGTGTACGTGGCGGCCTTCGCACCGGATGCAGGGCAGTCTTCGGCGCAGCAAGGCGAAGGTTTCCCGGTCGGTCCGGGCCTGGCCCGCCTGCAGGAGAGGGATGGCTACCTGACATTGCCGGCCGATGCCATCGCGCAGGACTTCGCGCCGGACGTGATGAAGAAGTCGGCTGCGCTGCTGTACAGCACCCAGGTCCCGCTGAAGGCCAGCGCGCTGGGCGAGGTGGTGAACATTGCGGCGTGGCGCAGCAAGCCGAGTTGGTACGTGCTCAGCCGTGACGATCGCATGCTGTCGCCGCAGCTGCAGGCCGCCACCGCAAAGCGCATTGGCGCGCAGCTGCAATCGATCGGCAGCAGCCATGTGTCGTTGCTTTCGCATCCTGCGCAGGTGGCCGACAGCATCCTGGAAGCTGCAGGCGTGAAGCCCGCCGAACTGCCGCTGGCCGAGCAGGGGGGCTGAGCGATGGCCACACTGCGAGGGTATGCACTGCCCCTGCTGCTGGGCCTGCTGGGTGGAGCTGCGTTGTTGCTGGCATGGCCCGGCGCGGATGCTGGCGCGCAGTCGCTCGACGCAGCACCGGTGGCGGGGTTCGACGGTGGCGGGCCATGGCACAACAGCTCCCCGCTCACACTGAAGCAGTTGCGGGGGCAGGTGGTGCTGGTCGAGTTCTGGACCTACACCTGCAGCAACTGCCTCAACGTGGCGCCGTATGTCCACCAGTGGCATGCACGGTACGCGTCGCAGGGCCTGAAGGTGATCGGCGTGCATACGCCGGAGTTCGCCTATGAAGGGCTGCCCGGCAACGTGCGCAGGGCCATCGCACGGTTGGATATCACCTGGCCGGTGGTGCAGGACAACCAGTACCGGATCTGGAACGCCTGGGGCAACCGCTTCTGGCCCGCGCTGTACCTGCTCGACCGGCAGGGGCGGGTGGTCTACCGCCATTACGGCGAGGGCGACTACGCACGTACCGAAAGCGAGATCCAGCGCCAGCTGGCCAGCCCCTGAGCCGCGCTACCATGGCTGCACCGCGCGGTGCTGTCCCCCTGCCTTCATCGAGAACACAATGAACCCTGTACCGCACATCCTTGTCGTCGACGATGACAGTGAGATCCGCCAGATGCTGGCCGACTACCTGCAACGCAACGGCCTGCGCGTGAGCCAGGCCGACGGTGGCCGGGCCATGCGTGCACTGATGGATACCCATGCGGTGGACCTGGTGGTGCTGGACGTGATGATGCCAGGCGAGGACGGCCTGAGCCTGTGCCGCAACCTGCGTGCCGGCAAGCATCGTGCGGTGCCGGTGGTGCTGCTGACCGCACGCGACGACGAGACCGACCGCATCATCGGTCTGGAAATGGGCGCCGACGACTACGTGACCAAGCCGTTCTCTTCCCGCGAACTGCTGGCACGCATCAATGCGGTGATCCGTCGCACCCGGATGCTGCCGCCAAACCTGCAGGTGAGCGAAGCCGGTCGCCAACTGGCCTTCGGTGCCTGGCGCCTGGATACCACCGCACGCCATCTGCTGGATGCGCAGGACACCGCGTATCCGCTCAGTGGTGCCGAGTTCCGCCTGTTGCGCGTGTTCCTCGATCACGCCAATCGGGTGCTCAGCCGTGACCAGCTGCTCAGCCTCACCCAGGGCCGCGATGCCGAACTGTTCGACCGCTCGATCGACCTGCTGGTCAGCCGCGTACGCCAACGGCTGGGTGACGACGCACGCGAGCCGACCTACATCAAGACCGTGCGCAGCGAAGGCTACGTGTTCAGCGTGCCGGTGCAGTTGCTGGGGCCGGACGAATGAACACCGGCGCACACCGTCTACGCTGGCCGCGCACGCTGTCTGCGCGGCTGCTGCTGGTGCTGCTGGGCGGACTGGCGCTGGCCCACGCGCTGTCCTTCGGCTTGTTGTTTTTCGAACGCTATCAGTCCACCCGCAGCATGATGCTGCGCAACCTCGATGAAGACGTGGCCGTGAGTGTCGCGCTGCTGGAGCACCTGCCCGCGGACCAGCGCGATGCCTGGGTGCCGCGGCTGGAGCGGCGCACCTACCGTTACCTGCTGCGCCCGGCTGCGGCTGGGCCGGGACTGCAGACCGATCGTGCACGCCAGGTCACCGCGATCATTGACGACAGCCTGCAGCATCGCTATCCGTTGCAGGCGCGCCAGGTGGCTCGCCTGCCGGAGCGGTTCGAGGTGGAACTGCGACTGCACGATGGCACACCCTTGACCATTGAAGTCACCCCGTCGGGTCTGCCGCTGGCGCGTTGGCTGCCCGCCGTGCTGCTGGTGCAGTTGGCGCTGTTGCTGGTATGCGCATGGCTGGCGGTGCGCTTGGCCATGCGCCCGCTGCAGCAGCTGTCGCATGCGGTGGAACAGCTGCAGCCGGGCAAGGACGGGCCGGCACTGCCTGAAGATGGCCCCGCGGAAGTAGGCGGTGCGGCGGCCGCACTCAACGCGCTGCAGGCACGCATTCGTGGCCATGTCAGCGAGCGCCTGCAGATTCTCGCAGCGATCTCGCACGATCTGCAGACCCCCATCACGCGCATGAAGCTTCGGGTGGAGACCCTGCCTGAAGACAGCACCCAGCAGCGACTGCTGGCCGACCTCGACCACCTTGGGCAACTGGTGCGTGAAGGCGTGGCCTATGCGCGCAGCAGCCACGTCGCCAGTGGTGCGCCAGTGTCGATGGACCTGGGGGCGTTCCTGGCCAGCGTGGTCGGCGACTACGAGGACATGGGCAAGCCGGTCAGTGGCGGTGCACCCGCTGGACTGATCGTGCAGACCTGGCCGCAGCCGCTGCGACGGGTGGTCGGCAATCTGGTCGACAACGCAGTGCGCTACGCCGGCGCCGCCGAGATCGGGGCGGGCCGCGATGAGGCTGGCAGGGTATGGATCAGCATTTCCGACCATGGCCCGGGAATTCCCGAGAACCAGCTGCAGGCGGTGCTGGCACCGTTCCATCGGCTGGAAAGCTCGCGCAACCGCGATACCGGCGGCACCGGCCTGGGCCTGGCCATCGCGGTGCAGCTGGCACAGTCGCTGGGCGGCTCACTGCGGCTGCACAACCGCGAGGGCGGCGGCCTGCGAGCGGAGCTGCAGCTGCCGGGGTAACCGGCGGAGTCAGATCCGTTTGCCGCAGCAAAGGGATCTGACCCCGACGCGAGAGCATCCACACATGGCGTGGATCTACGGCATTCCTGCACCACCCCGGGATCGGCGATCATCCGCAGCGAGTGTTGAAACCAGGGAGCACCACGCAATGCAGGGAACGCATCATTCAATCCGGCGCCCACGTCACGCTGCACTGCTGATCGCCGCACTGCTGCTGGCGGCCTGCCCGCGCACACCAGACGAACCGGCCGACGCGCCCTCTGCCGACACGCCACTTGCCGCGCCGACCACAACAACAGACATCTCGCCTCTGCTCGATGCCCTGCCGACCTGCGCGCTGGACGGCTGGTACATCGACGTTCAGACCGATCGCCCGGCCCATCCCTGGCTGGCCGCGAATGTGCCGAAACCCTGCAAGGTGGACGAAGAGAATGAGATCGCCACGTTCTGCACGGGTGGGCAATGGAAAGGATTGCCGGTGGAAGAGGTGATCCTGCCGACGATGACGTTCGTCTCGTTCCGTGGGGCCAGGATTGCCTTGCCGTTGGAGAAGGCGCGTTCAATCGCCCGCCAGCACCTGGGGCAGGACTTCCCGGGTGGCGCGGCTTACGAAGCGGGCCGTGAGCCGAAGCTGTTGGCCGACCCGGAGGATGCGCAGCGTTCGTGGCTGCTGTGCAGCACGCCCGAACCGGGGGACGATGCGGGGAGCAAGGGCAGCGTCAGCTATTCCGGCATGAACCTGCCCTACGACCACGACGGTTGCGGCTACCGCTACAGCCCGGTCGACTTCTGCGATGCGCGGCACCGGGCCGCCATTGAAGAAGCGCTCCAGCATCAGAAGCCCAATTTCAACCAGCACTATCTGCTGGTACAGGTCGATGATCGTCCCGAGTACTTCCAGCGCACGCTGGTGCTGGTCGACACCCGCACCGGACGCGCCACGCCATTGCCGATCGATGCCTTCACCGGCCCGGCGGGGAAGGGCGGAGACGCCGCCGGCTACGGGACACTGGAAACGGGCGTGGACCAGCAGCAGTTCTGCCTCAATGGTGCGTTGCTGGTCTACCGCGTGTTCAAGGAAGGACGCTTCTGCTTCGGCTTTGACGGTGAGCGATTCACCGGCCATGAAACCCAGTACATGCAGGCGACGGACAGCCGATGACCGGTATTTCACCCCGGCCGTGACATCCTCCCCGAACCTGCGCAACCGGGATCGAGGCTGTTGAAGGCGAACACGCAATGACTGCCGAGCGGCAGCGCTCGATGTGGGTGGCCGGCCTGTCCACGGTGGTGGAGTGGTACGACTTCACCCTGTACCTGTACTTCGCCACGGTGTTGTCGCGGGTGTTCTTCGGTGGTGGCGAGCAGGCGCTGCTGGTCACCCTGGCCGGCTTTGCGGTGTCCTACCTGATGCGCCCGCTGGGCGCACTGTGCTTCGGCCACCTGGGGGACCGGCTGGGCCGGCGCTGGATGCTGCTGGCATCGATGGCCTTGATGGCAGCGGCGATGCTGGCCACCGCGCTGCTGCCGACAGCGGCCACGGCGGGCACTACGGCGGGCGTGCTACTGTTGGTACTGCGCTGCGTGATGGCATTTTCGGTGGGCGGTGAGTACACCGGCGTGGTGGCGTACCTGCTGGAAAGCGCACCAGCACGCCGACGCGGCCTGGTGACCTCGCTGGCATCGGCGGCCAGCGAGGTGGGCGCGCTGCTGGCGGTGGCGATCTCGGCGCTTACGGTTGCGCTGCTGCCTACCGCGCAGCTGGACAGCTGGGGCTGGCGCATTCCGTTCTTCTTCGGTGCCGCGCTGGCACTGGTGATCCTGGTTGCGCGCTCGGGCATGCACGAATCGCCGGAGTTCGAACGCCAGCGTCGCGAGGGCAGTATTCCGGCTACGCCGCTTCGCCACGTACTGCGCAACCATCCGCTGGCGGTGGCGCGCACCTTCGCGATCTCGGCGCTGGGATCGATCACCTACTACGTGGGCATCACCTATGTGCCTGCGTTCCTGCACGCGCGGGGTCATGACGAGGGCGACGCACTGTGGCTGTCGACGATTGCGGCGGTGGCAGTGATCGCGATCACGCCGTTGTGTGGCGCATTGTCCGACCGCGTTGGACGACGGCCGGTGTTGCTGGGCCTGACCGTGCTGGCAGCGTTGTTGCCACTGTCCCTGTTTGCGTGGATGGCGCAGGCGACGGCGCTGGGCATCGTGCTGGCCGCGGTGCTGCTGGCCTGCGTGGCCGGTGGTGTAAGCGCGGTGGCGGCCCCGGCCACGGCCGAACAATTCCCGGGCGAGGGCCGGGTCAGCGGGCTGGCACTGGGGGTGACCATGGCCACCGCCTTCTTCGGCGGTGCAACGCCATGGCTGGCGCAATGGTGGGTGGAGCGCAGCGGCTGGGCAGCGGCGCCGGGCGCGATGATCGCGCTGGTGGCGGTGCTGGTGCTGCCGGTGCTGTGGACCCTGCCCGAGACGGTCCCGGGCAGGGCCAGGCGCTAGCGGGTCAGACCTTCAGGGTCTGCTCGATGTCGGCCAGTACCGCGGCCGCATCCACGCCGATGGCAATCGACTGCACCACGTGGCCATCCCACACGCTGGGACCGAACGCCAGGCCTTCCGGCTTGGGAATGGTCATGCCGCGGGCGACACCGTCGGTGGCCACGCGCACGCTGGCGCGCTCGAACTGGAACAGCTCCGGGCGGGTCAGCGCGATGCACGCGCAGCAGTCGTGCACGACCATGCCCTTGTGGCCGGCCTGCAGGTAGAAGTCCACGTAGTCCTGCGACAGCGCACGCACCAGCTCGGCGTCGGCACCGCCGATGGCAGCCAGCTTGTCCAGGCCGTCACGATCCATTTCCACGCGGGTGGTCACGTCCAGACCGATCGCAGTAACCGGCCAGCTGGCGGTGAACACCACGTCGGCGGCTTCGGCATCGCCCCAGATGTTGGCCTCGGCGGCCGGGGTGATGTTGCCGTTGACGTGGAAAGCGCCACCCATGATCACCACGCCGCGCACCAGGCCGGCGATGTCCGGGGCCTGCTGCAGGGCCAGGGCCAGGTTGGTCATGCGGCCGACCGCGACCAGGGTCACCTCGCCCGGATGGGCGCGGACCAGGTCGATGATCAGCTGATGGGCCGGGCGCGCATCGGCGGCCACGTCCAGGCTGGCCGGCACCGGGTGATTGCCCAGCCCGTTGTGGCCGTGGATGTGCACCGGCCAGGCTTCCGGGGTGGCTTCCGGCTGCAGCGGGCCACCGGCACCGCGCGCGACCGGAGCGGCAAAGCCCCAGGCCTGCTTCAGGTACAGCGCATTGTGCGTGGTCGACTCCACCGAGGCGTTGCCGAAGGTGGTGGTGACGCCGATCAGGTCGATCTGGGTGTGCTTGTGCAGGTACAGCAGGGCCAGGGCGTCGTCGACGCCCGGGTCGGTATCGAAAATGACTTTCAGCATGTTGTTGTTCTTCTTCTTCCGTGTGGTGCGGGGGGCGCCGGCGGCCACGGGGCAGGCCGGCGCGCCCTACATTGTCCCATCTTCATGACAGGCAGGGCCATTGCCGGGGTGGCAGGCCATAATGCCCCCAGTCCAGGCACGGAGTCGCCGAATGCTGATCGTTACCCTTCTGCTGGTCCTGCTGGTGCTGGGCCTGAACGTGGTGGCCACCGTGGTGATCGCGCAGCGCGACGGCCTGTCGGCGGGCGGCCGGACGGTGCAGCTGCTGCTGGTCTGGCTGCTGCCGCTGGTCGGCGCGATCCTGTGCATGGCAGTGGCCACGGCCGATGGCTCACCCGCGCGGAGCGACGGCAGTGGCGGTGGGCCCGCCGATTTCTCCGGCGGCTATTCCGGGGACAGCCACAGTCATCACAGCTACAGCAGCTCCGACTGTGGAAGCGACGGCGGCAGCAGTGACGGTGGTGGTGGCAGCTGCAGCGATTGAGGTCTCTGTAGAGTCGAGCCATGCTCGACTGCACTTCGCTTTAACGCCGCGGTGCCTGATCGAAAGGCAGTCGAGCATGGCTCGACTCTACAGAACAGCGGTTGGCTGCGGCCGGTAGTGCCGGCCGCTGGCCGGCAACCCTGTGCGCTCAGCCGCCGCCTTCGGTCGGCAACGGCGCCGGTACGTTCAGCAGCCCGCCCGCCGCCACATAGGCGGCCAGTGCCTGGCCCTGGCTCAGCAGATGGCGTTCCATGGTGCGTTCGGCAGCCTGCGCGTCGCGGCGGCGGAAGCATTCCATCAGCTCGCGGTGTTCGGCCAGCGACTGCGCGGTGCGACCCGGGGTCAGCAGCTGACGGCCACGATGCATCTTCAGGATGCGGTGCAGGTCGTGGGTGATGCGGATCAGCCAGGGGTTGCCCGCGTAATGCTGCACGGTTTCGTGGATCAGGTAGTTGTTGCGGTAGTACTCGGCGATGTTGCCCTCGGCCGCAGCCGCTTCCATCGCTGCATGCAGGTCTTCGAGCTGCTGCACGCCGGCATCGTCGATGTGCTTCACCGCCTCATGCGCGCAGCGGCCTTCCAGCATCGCCATCACCGGGAACAGCTGGTTGAGGTCTTCCAGCGTCAGTCGCGTGACCCGGCTGCCACGACCCGCATCGATCTGCACCAGGCCTTCGGCGGCCAGCAGCTTCAGCGCCTCGCGCAGCGGCGTGCGGCTGATGCCCAGTTCTTCGCACAGCGCGGGCTCGTCGATCCATTCTCCCGGCGGCAGCCGGTAATCGTAGATGCGCTCGCGCACGTGTTCGGCCACCTCTTCGTACAGAGGTGCGCGCTTCTTCGGTGACCGCGGGGCAGGGGCAATGGCCATGGTGGAAGTGTACCGCCAGGTAGTGCCGGCCGCTGGCCGGCAACCCATGATTGCTGGATGGCTTCATGAGAGTGCCGGCCAGCGGCCGGCACTAACGTTGGGTAGTTACATCCAGCCTGGCACCACGAACACCAGCCAGGCCAGCAACGGCCCCAGGGCCACCACCAGGCCGCTGTACACCAGGAAGCGGCGGAACAGGGTCTCGCGCTCTTCCTTCGCTGCCGAGGCCACCACCAGTGCGCCATTGGTCGAGAACGGGCTGACATCGACGATGGTGGATGACACCGCCAGCGCGCAGATCACGCCGGCGGCGCTGAGGTGGCCCTGCATCAGGAACGGCACCGCCAATGGAATCGTCGCGCCGAGTACCGCTGCCGACGAAGCGAATGCGGAGACGATGCCGCCGACATAGCAGACCAGCAGCGCTCCGAGCAGTGGGATGCCGATGTCGGAAACACCGTTGCCGATGAAGTCCACCGCGCCGGCATGTTCCAGCACGCCGATGTAGGTCACCACGCCGCAGATCAGCAGCACGGTGGACCAGCTGATGCCATCGACCGCACCCTTCTGGCTCTGTGGCGACAACAGCGCCAGCGCCACCGCCACGGTGATCGAGACCAAGCCGACGTTGAGGTTGTAGATCAGCGCGGCCACGCCCAGGCCGAGCAGGCCGATCAGGGTGAACAACCGCTCGCGGGTCAGGTTCACCGCATCCAGTGCCACCGGATCATTGCTGAGCGTGCCGCCGCCTGCCGCGACCAGCGCGCCATGACCTTCGATCGCGAACTGGCGCGACGACGCCTGCGGGCCACCGGCCATCGCCAGCTCGGCAGTGCCGAGCGTTCCTGCTGCGGTGATCGAGCCACGGCGCAGCAGGGCGATGCCACCAAAGGCGAAGAAGCAGATCGTCGCCATCATGAAGTTGAAGCCCAGACTGGTCAGGAACACCGCCATCTCGGTCACTTCCAGCCCGGCTTTCTGCACCACGCCATTGGTGATGCTGCCGTACACGCTGATCGGTGAGAAGCCGCCCGCCTGCGCACCATGGATGACCAGCAGGCCCATCATCAGTGGATTGATGTTGTACTGCTTGGCAAAGCGCAGCGCGACCGGGCCGATGATCGCGACCGCCGCCGGGCCCAGTGCACCGAACGCAGTGAGGACCGCGGTGATCACGAACATCACCCACGGAATGGCCACGATATGGCCGCGCACGGCTTTCACTGCCCAGTGCACCAGCAGGTCGATGGTGCCGTTCTTCTGCGCGATGGCGAACAGATAGGTAATGCCGACCAGGGTCAGGAACAGATCGCCGGGAAAGCCGGCCAGGACCTCCTTGCCGCCCATGTCGACCCACAGTCCGCCGATGATGAAGGCCAGCGCGAAGGCGACGGCACCCATGTTGATCGGCATCGCGGTGGCGACGATGAACATGATCACCAGACCGATGATCGTTGCGATTTGTGGACTCATGCGCCCTCCCAGACACGTGACTCACGTACAGCGCGGATGGAGACCCGCCATCCCGGGGTAAGGCGACGTACTGCGTGTTGCGTGATACGTACTGCTTGAACCCGTTACTGCAGCCGCTCCAGCGCGCTGCGGACCCAGGCCGCGGCGCCTTCAAGGCTCTGGAACTCTTCCACCGCGCGCACCTCGCAGCACGGATAGGCCGGCGCGACCATGCGCGCCAATGCGTTGCCCGGGCCCAGCTGCAGGAATACCCGCGCGCCACGCTCGAAGGCCTGGCGCATCACCTGCGTCCATTCGATGGTCTGCGCGAGCTGCGCCGACAGCGTGTGGACTGCCGTTGCGCGATCCCGCACCGGTCGCGCATCGATGCCGGCCAGCAGCGGCAGGCGTGGGGCCTGCAGTGGCGAGGCGTCGAGTGCGGCAGCGAACGGTGCGACCGCCGCTGCCAGCAACGGTGTGTGTGCAGGCACGTGCACCGGCAGTGGACGGATGTCCGCACCCTGCGGCCGCGCGGCATCGGCCAGCCGCTGCAATGAGGCGTGCGTGCCGCCCACGATGAAATGGTCCTGCCCGTTGGCGATGGCCACGTGCGCTCCGTGCAGATCGCACAGCGGCTGCAGTACATGGCGTTCCAGGCCAAGCACTGCCTGCAGGCCTGCATCGGCGGGGCTGGCACTGTCCATCAACAGCGCGCGCTGCGCAGCCAGGGCAAGGCAGGTGGCCGCATCGACGCCGCCGGCGATGGCATGTGCGGCCAGCTCGCCGATGCTGTAACCCGCGATCACCGTCGGCGTTGGCAATACCTCGCGCAGGCCCTGCCAATGCGCCAGGCTTGCTGCGCACAGCAGTGGTTGCGCCCGCACATTGTCGAAGCGGTCGTCGGCCGCCGCAGCGGCGAATACATCGCGGCCGAGCACCGTGCTGGCCACATCGAGGGTGTGGCGTGCGGCCGGAAGATCGCGCACGCGATCGAACATCGCCGCGTGCTGCGCGCCTTGGCCGGGGCAGAGCAGGGCCAGGCTCATGCCTGCTCCTGCTGCAGCAGGAACAGGCTGCAGGCCAACAGGTCTGCGCTGCCGCCCGGGCTCAGCCGGCGCATGACGAAGCCGTCACCGATGCGACGCAGATGTACCTGCCAGTCCGGCGCGAAGGTGCCGCCGGCGTCCAGGAAGGTGCGTGCCTGCCGCTGGGCCCAGCGCAGGCCGTCGGCGCCGCCACGGTGCAGCAGGTTGAGGTCATCCACGCACGCGATCAGCTGCATCAGGGTCTGGCACATCGCGGCCTCGCGCGGCAGGCCGCTGGCCAGTGCGTGGCGCAGGGCAGGCAGTGCCACTTCGCGCAGCAGCGGGTAGCCGGCGGCCGCTTGTTCGCGCACACCTTGCACGCCGTGCCGTGCACGCGCGCGCTGGCCAGGGCTATTCGCATCCAGAGGCGCGTCGGCGAGCTCGGGCGCCCAACGGCGCACTTCCTGGCAGACCTGCTCGGCTGCGGCGACACGGCCCGCGCGGCCCCAGCAGGCAGCGGACGCGGCCACCAGCAGGCCAAGGCTGAAGATCGCACCGCGATGGGTGTTGATGCCCGCAGTGGCGTGCAGCATCGATATCTCGGCGGCGATGCCATGCCGGCGCAGCGTCTGGAACGGCGCCGCGCCGGCACCGGCGTCGGCCACGGCGATGAAATAGTGGCGCAACGCGAACAGGCTGCGCAGGAAGGTGCCGGCATCCATGTCGTGGTGGCTGCCGCGATCGAACGGTGTAACCAGTCCCGGTTTGGGGGCAAGGGCCAGTTCGGCGTGCAGGCTGGCGATGGCAAGGCGCCCCAGGCGCGCGCTGTCCACCGCCGGGGTGGACCGGGCGACGCGCTTCACGACAGCGTTCATGCGACAACTCCAGTGGCGTTGAACAAGGCCTCGCGCAGTTCCAGAGCGGCACCATCAATGCGTTTGACCAGTACTTCGCGGCTGCGACCGGCGTATTCGCGCCAGTTCACCGCGCCACCATCCACCAGGCACAGTTCGCCATCCACGCGATGCCCATAGGCGCTTTCCCAGTGCTGCAGGCGTTCGACCAGCAGGTCGGCCTGGCGCGCGTCATCCACCTGCCACAGCAGGTCGATGTCCGAGCGCGGGTGCACATAGGGCAGTCCGGTGAGGTGCTGCCATGCGAAGGCGCCGAATACGCGGGCTGGTGCAAGCCGCAGCATTGCCTGCAACGCCGCCTGCCAATCCGCCGGAACGCCGCCGGCGAGAACGTGATCCAAGGCAGGGGGAGGCTGCAGCTGCTGGACGTCCTGCAGGGCCACGCGCAGCGCCAGCCGTTGCTTGCCTTCGCTTGGCGGTAGCGGTACCCCCAGGCGCAGCCGAGGGTCGGGGTCGTCCGCCGCACAGCGCGCCACCATGGCCGGCAGGCCCTGCGCGAACCACGCTGCCAGGCGTGGTTCCTGTGCAGTCACGTCAGCCCGCCAGTCGGCATCGGCCGACAGCCAGGCCAGCGTGTGGCGGGCGGGCCGCTCAGGCATCGCCGTGGGCCACCGCAGATGAAACCCCTGCCGCCAGGGCACGACCGCCGCGCTGTGCGCCGCGTGCGGCACGCAGGTCGCCTTCGGCGGGCGTGCGCAGCGCCTGCAGCAAGTGCTGGGCAAGATCCCCCTCCCACAGCGATTCCACCGCACCCATCGCCACGTAGTTCTCCACGCCCGGCGCGAACACCGGCGAGCTCTGGCTGAGTGCCTGCAGTTTCTCCAGCGGTTGTTTGGTCACCCGTGCCATCGCGCGCAGGTCCATCACCCGCACCTGTGCATCGGGCAGGGCGTGGATGTGGTCGGCCATCAGGCCGAATGAGAGGAAGCCGCCACTGACGGATTCACCATAGACCAGCGTGACAAGCCGCGCGCCACGTCGACGCGCGAGATCCAGCGTCTGTGCCAGATGCGCGAAACAGCCGTTGATGCCAAGCAGTTCGTCGCGCCGCGCCAGGCGCTGGCCAGCGGTGTCCACCAGCATCACGATCGGTCGCTGTGGAAGCGCGGCGGTGCTGGCAAGCACGGTTTCGGCCAGTGCCAATGCGTGGTCCACGCCGACTTCGAGTTTGTCGGCGGTACCGATCACGGTCACCTCGCCATCCTCGGTGGTGGCGCTACCGGTCAGCACCGAATCGTTCACCGCAATGGCATGCCCATGCGGGAACAGGGCATCGAGCAGGGTCTGCAGCGGCATGCTCATGGCAGGCTCCGGTCGGCGGTGGCGATAAGGAACGCATCGGTGTCGAGCAGCGGCAGTCGCTCGGGGGCAGTGATACCCAGCCGCGCCCAGATCTCCAGGCCATCGCGGCAATCGCCCCAGGCCTGCACGCGCGCCTTCAGTGCCGCATGGCGTTCCTGCAGCGCGGCCAGTGCAGTATCTGGATCGGTGCTGCTGGTATCGGGCTGCAGCGCATTGCTGGCAGCCTGCGCGAACGCCTCGATGGCATCGGGCACCAGCACCTGTGCCTGGTCGATCAGGTAGCGGTGCTTGCCTCCCGTTACGCGCCAGACCAGCGCGCGATCGCGGGAATCGAACTCTTCCACACCACGCACGGTCTCGATTACCTCCGGCCCAGACAGCGACAGCCGGCCCTCCTCGGACATGATCACGGTGCTGCAGCAGCGGGCGACGATGCCCATGCCGCCGAATGCACCGTTGCCGCTGCCGATCAGCGCGATCACCGGCACGCCCACGGCAAGCGCGTCCAGGGTGGCGCGCATGATCTCGGAAATGGCGATCAACCCCGCGTTGGCTTCGTGCAGGCGCACGCCGCCGGTATCGAGCAGCAGCAGCACACCGTCAGGTCGGGTTTCCGCTGCACGGTGCAGCAGCCCGGTCAACTTGGCGCCGTGCACCTCGCCCACGCCGCCGCCCATGAATTCACCCTGCTGTGCAGCCAGCAGCACGCGTCGGCCGCGCAGTGTGGCTTCGCCGACAACGATGCCGTCGTCGAACGCCGCGGGCTGGTCGAGCTGTGCCAGGTGCGGGCTCATCATCCGCCGCGCCGGGCCGAGGAATTCACGGAACGAGCCGGCGTCGGCCAGGCCGGCGATGCGCTCGCGTGCATCGGCTTCGTAGTAACTGTGGCGCTGCGTCCGGCTCATCGTGCATCTCCAGCGAGCAGGGTTTCCACTGCCTGGTCCAGGCGCAGGCTGACCACCGCCGGGGTCGCACCGGCATCGTTGATCGAGACGCGTACATCGCGCAGCGGATGGCGCTGTGCGAAATCACCGATCACCGCCTCCCAGACGCGGCCAAAGCCCTGCGCGGCGGTGATGATGCGCACCGTCATCGCGCCGTCCAGTGCGGCCGGTTCCAGCAGGATTTCCAGGTTGCCCGAGGCCAGTACGCCGACCAGCACTGCATCGCGCGGAAACTGCACCGCCGTGTGTCCTTCGAATCGATAGTCGAGGGTTTCCATGCTCAGCCCCTTACCAGTTGCGGAAGCGCTTGGGCGGGTCGTACAGGCCGCCGGACCAGCGCACCAGGTCCTTCACCGAACGCGCCGCAAGCAGGTCACGGCTGGCATCGCGCACGGAGATGCCGAGGTCATCGGGACGGCGGATCACGCCGCGGTCGCGCAGGTTCTCCACCATCGCGCGGTCGCGCCCCATGCCCACGGCGGTATAGCCGGACACGCCGCGGATCGCCTGTTCGCGCTCTTCAGGGGTGCGGCACAGCAGCAGGTTGGCGATGCCTTCTTCGGTCAGTACATGGCTGACGTCGTCGCCATAGATCATCACCGGTGGCAGCGGCATGTCCGCGCGCTCGGCCAGCTCCCAGGCGTCCAGCCGATCGACGAAGGCCGGTGCCATGTGTTCGCGGAAGGTTTCCACCATCTGCACCACCAACTTGCGGCCACGCGGCATCTCACCGGGGCGTGCGGCCTGCTGGCCGGCCTTGACCCAGGCCTCGCTGGCATGGCGGCGGCCACGTGCATCGGAGCCCATGTTCGGTGCGCCACCGAAGCCGGCGATGCGGTCGCGCGTGGCGGTGGAGCTGTTGCCCTGCAGGTCGATCTGCAGGGTGGAACCGATGAACATGTCGCAGGCATACAGGCCGGCGGTCTGCGAGAACGCGCGGTTGGAGCGCATCGAGCCATCAGCGCCGGTGAAGAACACATCGCTGCGTGCGGCGATGTACTTCTCCATGCCCAGTTCGGAACCGAACGAATGCACCGATTTGACGAAGCCCGATTCGATCGCCGGAATCAGTGCGGGGTGTGGATTGAGCGCCCAGTGCTGGCAGATCTTTCCCTTCAGCCCGAGCGATTCGGCGTAGGTCGGCAGCAGCAGCTCGATGGCCGCGGTGTCGAAGCCGATGCCATGGTTGAGGCGGTTCACGCCGTACTCGGCGTAGATGCCCTTGATCGCCATCATCGCCATCAGCACCTGGATCTCGGAGATCTGCGCCGGGTCGCGGGTGAACAGCGGCTCGATGTGGTTCGGCTTCGGCGCCTGCACCACGAAGTTGACCCAGTCAGCAGGGATGTCGACGCGGGGGAGGGTGTCGACGATCTCGTTGACCTGGGCGATGACGATGCCGCCACCGAACGCGGTGGCCTCGACGATGACCGGGGTGTCTTCGGTGTTCGGGCCGGTGTAGAGATTGCCGTGGCGATCGGCGGCCTGCGCGGCGACCAGCGCCACGCGTGGGGTCAGGTCGATGAAGTAGCGGCCGAACAGTTCGAGGTAGGTGTGGATGGCACCGATCTGGATGCGCCCTTCGGCCACCAGATTGGCCAGCCGCACCGATTGCGGGCCGGAGAACGAGAAGTCCAGCTTCGAGGCGATGCCGCGTTCGAACACATCCAGGTGCGAGGGCAGCGACAGCACCGACTGCACCATGTGCAGGTCATGCACCCGCGCGGGATCGAGGTCAGCCAGGCACTGGGCGAGGAAGTCGGCCTGCTTCTGGTTGTTGCCTTCCAGGCAGACCTTGTCGCCCGGCTCCAGCAGTGCGTGCAGCAGCTCGCCCACGTCGGTGGCGGCGACCTCACGTCCCCGGGCCCACGGCGCGGCACGTTCCAGGCGGGCCTGGCGGCTGCGTTCCAACGTATCCCAGCTCGGGTTCATCGACCGGCTTCCGATTGGTGTCGATGTAATTACGGCATAATTATGATGGGCGTGCAACCCGCGGTGCAGCAAATGAAAGGGCCCGCACAGAGGCGGGCCCATTCAGATTGAAATGGAGGATGACCGCATCGATCGGGGTAGTGCCGGCCGCTGGCCGGCTCCGCGTCATCGATGCATCGCTTGGAGCCGGCCAGCGGCCGGCACTACCGTTTCTGGTGGCTCAGAACTTCCAGCGCAGGCTGGCCGACACGAAGCGCGGTTCGCCGTAGTTGTTGTAGTCCAGATTCGCCCAGTAGGTCTTGTCCAGTGCGTTGCGCACGCTCAGGGTTGCCGTCCAGTTGTCGCTGATGCGGTAGTTGGCGTTGA
Organism: Stenotrophomonas mexicanensis; assembly: GCF_032911605.1. Lineage (NCBI taxonomy): Bacteria > Pseudomonadati > Pseudomonadota > Gammaproteobacteria > Lysobacterales > Lysobacteraceae > Stenotrophomonas > Stenotrophomonas mexicanensis. The sequence continues at coordinate 33,122 of NZ_JAWJTG010000016.1, read as the reverse complement.
ACTGGACCAGCATGTAGGCCGGCTGGTTCACCGTCACCGTGCCGCCCAGCGGGTAGGCGATGTTGTAGCCCTGCACCTTGCTCTGCCACTGCACGCCACCGCCAACGCTCAGGCGTTCCAGCGCACCGCGCAGCTGCAGCTGGGTGTTGAGCTGCAACAGATCCTCCGGCGGATTGGCGTACAGCAGATCGGTGGCGGCGCGGGTGACCTTGACGTGGGTATAGCCGGCATTGACCGTCCAGCCCGGCAGGATCTCGCCATTGACGTCCATCTCCCAACCGCGCGCCTTGGTGCCGTTGACGCCGATGTAGGCGGAGGTGCCATCGCTCAGCGAACCCTCCGGCACGCCCATGTCACGCACCGCGTAGTTGTCCTGCTTGGCTTCGAACACGGCGGCATTGGCGGTCAGGCGGCCATCGAACCACTGCGTCTTGATGCCCGCTTCCAGGTTCGAGCCCTGTACTGGCGCCAGCAGGTTCTCGTTGCGGTCCTTGAAGTTCTGCGGGTTGAAGATCTCGGTGTAGCTGGCGTACGCCGAGACGTTCGGCGTGATGTCGTAGACCAGGCCCACGTACGGGGTGACTTCATCACTCACCTTGTATGCGCCGCTGGTGCCGGTGTAGGCGCCTGCGGCGTTGTAGGAGCGGCTGAGGGTTTCCCAGCGGCTCAGGCGTGCGCCGGCAATCAGCGACAGCGGATCGGCCAGGCGCAGGCGGGTGGCCAGGTAGATGCCACTCTGCGTGGTCTTGGCCACGCGGCGCGCGCCGGTACGGCGGTAGGTGACCTCGGAGATATCGCCGTTCCAGCTGTACACGTTGGGAATGTAGTAGCAGCGTTCGCGTGCACCCGTGGCGCTGACACACGTTGCCCAGTCGGCCGGGAAGTTCAGTGCCAGGGTATTCGTCGTGCCTTCCAGGTCCGACCACTGGGCCCCCACAGTGAGGTCGTGCTCATGGCCGAACAGGTCGAAGCTTCCGGTCAGGTAGGCATCGACGTTGCGCCGGGTGTCCTTCGAATCACCGGCGGCCGCACGCAGGAAGATGCCCGAGCCGGTCACCGGGTCCGGCTCGCCAGTGCCGTACAGGCGCAAATTCTGCACGTTGCCGCGGGTGTAGGCGGTGTTGATCTTCAGCAGCCAGTTGTCGCCGAAGCGCTGTTCCAGGTTGGCGAAGGCAGTGTTGCTCTCGCGCTTCCAGTAGCTCCACTTCGGCGACAGGTTGGTAGAGCGCGGCAGGTGCGCGAAATTGCCCTGGTTGTCGAAGAACGGCACGGTGCCCCAGGTCGAGCCGGTCGGATTGTTGTCCTGGCTCTGGTAACCGAGGGTGATCGTGGTGCTGTCGGTGACGTCGCCTTCCAGCACCGCCATGCCGGCCATCTTGTTCTCATCGTAGCGGTCGTAGTACAGGCCACGATCGGTATAGGCGGCGACCACGCGGCTGCGGAAGCGGCCGTCGGCGGTCAACGGTGCGGTCAGGTCCGCCTCCATGCGTCGATAGTCCCAGCTGCCGGCGCTGATCGCGAACGAGGCATCGAACTCCTTGCCCGGCCGCTTGCGCAGCAGGTTGACGGTGGCCGACGGCACGCCGGCGCCGCTGAGCAGGCCGTTGGCACCGCGGATCACTTCGATGCGGTCGTAGAAAGCGGTGTCGTATTCCTGGTTGGTGGAACCGCTGTAGGTGGGAATGCCATCGACCTGGAAATCGGTGATGGCGAAACCGCGCGCGTAGTACAGCGGGCGCTGGGTGTCATAGAAGGAGACGCTGACGCCGGTGACGTTGCGCATCACATCGTTGATGCTGAACAGCGATTCGTCCTGCAGGCGCTTCAGGCTGATCGCGGTGGCCGACTGCGGGGTTTCCTGCAGGGTGATCGGCAGGCGGGTGGTGCTGGATGGCGGAGCGGACTGCTCGGCACGGACGCTGACCCGGTCCAGGGTCTTGGCATCGGATGCATCGACGGCGGCCTCGGCGAACGCCGGAGACGCGACCAGCGCGAGCGAAGAGAGCAGGGCAGCCGGCAGCAGCGCACGGCGGGGCAGGCGGTTACGGAACGTCAGGGACATGGTGGGTTCGAAGCTCGGAGACGGGAAGGGGGCGGCAACAGTCGTCCAGCACCCGGGGCGGCGGCTTCGGGCACATCAGGTCCATCTGGGAGGGGCGCGGTCACTGCGCAGGGCGCAAATGTAAGTAATTCTTAATAACATTACAATTCGCGTCATTGTGCATAGGATTCCCGGCGCCGGGCATCGCTTTCTGCAGCAGGGAGCGGCCCAAACGCGAACGGCCACCCGAAGGTGGCCGTCCGTGTCTGCTGCAGGGAATCTGCCAGGCTTACAGCGCCTGCAGTTCCTCGTTGGCGTTGCGCTTTTCCTTGGCTGGTGTCGGAACGGCTGCCGGCACTACCGCCGGGGCCGGAGCCGCCGCATTGGAGTCCAACGGCACCTCCAGGTACGGCAGGCGCAGGGTCTGACTGGTCAGCGTGCGGATCTCGTTGACCAGCGCGGCGTTGTCGTTGAGCTTGCGCCCGTACGACGGCACGATCTCGCGCAGGCGGGTTTCCCAGCCGGCCTTCATCTGGTCCGGGAAGGCCTTGGCCATCAGGTCCAGCATGATCGGCGGCGAGGTCGATGCACCCGGCGAGGCACCGAGCAGGGCGGCGATGGTGTGGTCCTTGTCGGTCACGATCTCGGTACCGAACTGCAGCACCGGGCCCTTCAGCGGATCACGCTTGATGATCTGCACGCGCTGGCCGGCAGTGACCAGCTTCCAGTCGCCCGGCTTGGCATTGGGGAAGTACTTGACCAGTTCGGCTTGGCGATCGGCATCGTTCAGGCGTGCCTGGGCCATCAGGTACTGCACCAGGTCCAGGTTGTCCTTGCCCACTTCCAGCATCGGGCCAACGTTGTTGTGGGTGACCGAGGAGTACAGGTCCCACCACGAGCCGTGCTTGAGGAACTTGGTGCTGTACAGCGCGAACGGCCCGAACAGGACCACCGGCTTGCCGTCCAGCTTGCGCGCATCCAGGTGCGGCACCGACATCGGCGGCGAACCGGTTTCGGCCATGCCGTAGGCCTTCACACCGTGGCGCGAGGTCACGTCCTGGCCCTGGAAGGCGAGGAACTGGCCACCGACCGGGAAGCCGGCGTAGTCCTTCGATTCCGGAATGCCGGACATCTGCAGCAGCTTCAGCGCGGCGCCACCGGCACCGATGAACACGAAGCGGGCGTGGGTGGTGGACTCGGTTCCGGCCTTGAGGTCCTTCACCGTCACGTTCCAGCTCTTGTCAGCGTTCTGCCGCAGCGCGCTCACTTCGTGATTCAGGTGCAGGCTGAAGTTCGGGCTGCGCTGCAGGCCGGTGGTCAGCTGGCGGGTGATCACACCGAAGTTGACGTCGGTGCCCAGCGGCATCCAGGTCGCGGCGACCTTCTGCTTCGGGTCACGGCCTTCCATCAGCAGCGGTGCCCACTGCTTGATCTGTGCCGGATCCTCGGAGTACTGCATGCCGTAGAACAGCGGATTCTTCACCAGGGCCTGCTGGCGCTTGTGCAGGTAGGCGATGTTGTCATCGCCCCAGACGAAGCTCATGTGCGGGGTCGGGTTGATGAAGTCGCTGGGCTGGCTCAGGCGGCCTTCCTTCACCTGGTGCGACCAGAACTGGCGCGAGACCTCGAACGATTCGGCGATGCCGACCGCGCGCTTGGTCTCGATGCTGCCGTCGGGCAGTTCGGGGGTGTAGTTCAGTTCGGCGAAGGCCGAGTGGCCCGTGCCGGCGTTGTTCCAGCCGTCGGAGCTTTCACCGGCGACGCCGTCGAGGCGTTCGTAGACCTGGATGTTCCAGTCCGGCTGCAGTTCCTGCAGGTAGGTGGCCAGGGTGATGCTCATGATGCCGGCGCCGACCAGTACCACGTCGACGGGCTTGTCGTTGCTGGCGGCGGGCACCGAGCGCTGGGTCAGCGGCCAGTACAGGAACAGCGCGGCGGCCAGCAACAGCAGCACGAGCAGGGCGAGCAGGGCCTTGCCAAATTTCTTCATGGGGGCGGGATCGTTGGCGGAGGGGAAGGGGTCAGGATGCGCGTGGGGCAGGGAAAGGGCGTGAAGAAACAACGCCTTGCGCCATCCATCCGCGATTCTAACCGGATCCGGTCCGTTTTTGATGCAACGCAGCATCCGACGTTTCGCGGCCCCGTCACGTGAGCGGCGGGCCCAGCCTGGCGATCGTAGCCCCAGTAGCGCCAGGCCATGCCTGGCGACGCCTTCAATCAGACCAGCTCCAGAATCTCGTCACCGGCCTCATCGATCTCACCGGTCGGGCGCCAGCCCAGGCGCCGGTAGAAGCCATGCGAGCGCGAACGCGGGTAGGCCGAGCAGGCCAGGAACAGCCGGGTATGGCCAACATCGCGGGTCAGGCTCACCACCTCCTGCAGCAGCTGGCGGCCGATGCCACGGCCCTCGTACTCCGGCAGCAGGGCCAGCACCAGCACCTCGCCGCTGTCGCGGTCGGCGAAGCAGTAGCCGGCCATGCGTTCGCCTTCCCAGGCAACGCGGCCGATCGAATCGCCCTGGGCGATGCCGGCCGCCCAGCTTTCCGGCGTGATGCCCAGCTCCGCCAACTGCGCGGCACTGAAGGCGTTCTCGCGGGTGCGCCCGCGCAGGTCGATGCAGGCGGCGGCATCTTCGGGGCGCGCATCGCGGACGAATACAGGCATGCAGGGCATCCTTGCAGTGATCGGCCGACCAGTATCCGCATCACGCATGGACCCGGTGTGGAGACTTCGTGGAGATTGGATGGAGCAAAAAGGGGACGGAGGGGATTAAGTCGTCTTTGCCCAGAATGTCGTATGGGCCTTAAACGACTTAATCCCCTCCGTCCCCTTTTTTGCAGGGCTGCCTCAGCGCTTGCGCCGCACCAGCGCTGAGGAGGCGTCCAGCACCGCGCGGGTCAGCAGGGCCATGGTCTGGACGTCACCCTTCCAGTGCTGCCAGTACAGCGGCACGTCTTCCCACGCGCGCTGGCGTACGTAGACCAGGCGGCCGGCGTCCAGGTGCCGCTTGACCAGGGGCAGCGGGTTCATGGTCCAGCCCATGCCGCCCAGGTTGGCCTGCACAAAGGCGCGGGTGGAGGGAATCCACCAGGTCGGTGCGGTGCTGGGCAGGTCGTCGCCGGCCATGCGCCGGGCAAAGCGCGACTGCATTTCGTCCTTGCGGTTGAACACCAGCACCGGCGCCTGCGCCAGCGCCTGCGCGGTCACGCCCTTGGCAAAATGGCGTTCGCGGAATTCGGGGGTACAGGTGGCGGCGTAACGGATGCTGCCCAGCGCGTGGATCTGGCAGCCCTGCACCGGCTCGTCCAGCGTGGTCACCGCACCCAGCACCGTGCCCTGGCGCAGCAGTTCGACGGTGTGGTCCTGGTCCTCCACGCGCAGGTCCAGGGTGGTGCCGGTGCGCTGTGCGAACTGCGAGGCGGCCTGCGGGAACCAGGTTTCCAGGCTATCGTGGTTCACCGCCACCGGGATGCTGGCCTGCGGCAGGTCTTCGTCAGCCAGGCCCATCCGGTGCAGGGCGTCGTGCTCGAGCAGGGCGGTCTGCTCGGCCAGCTGCACCAGCACCTGGCCCTCGGCGGTGGCGGTGGCCGGGGTGCCGCGCTTGACCAGCAGGCGACCGACCCGATCCTCCAGTGCCTTGACCCGCTGCGAGATGGCCGAGGGCGTGACATTCAGCGACTGCGCGGCGCGGTCGAAGCTGCCTTCGCGGATCACTGCGGCGAGGGCGCGCAGCTGGGCATGGTCGATACGCATCGAATTAAGTTCCGCTAATGTTGGTTTAGGAAGTTTAGCTCGTCTTTTTCATGTTGCGGCGCGACAATGGCGCCCGTTCCGGTGCTGTCCGCCTTCGCGAGGCACCGTCCCCCCAAGCAAGCAAAGGCAGTGAATCCCATGTTCTCGGTCATCTCCGCCAGCACCGGCCTCGGTGCCTGGTTCTCTGGTGCAGCTACCGGCATCGGCCTGTTCGCCGTGGTCGGGGCCCAGAGCGCCTTCATTCTGCGCCAGGGCATCCTGCGCAAGCACATCGTGCCGGTGGTTGCCACCTGTGCGGCCATCGATGCGATCTTCATCTTTGCCAGCGTGGCTGGCCTGCGCACGCTCACTTCGGCGCTGCCGTGGCTGACCACCGCCGTGCTGTGGACGGGCGTGGCGTTCCTGGCCTGGTACGCCATGAAGTCGGCACGCCGTGCGATTGCCGGTGGCGGCGGCATGGGCGAGGCTGACAGCGACGACGGCAGCCGCCGCGCGGTGCTGATGGCCGCGGTCGGCTTCTCGCTGATCAACCCGCACTTCTGGCTGGACATGATGGTTATCGGCTCGATCGCCGAGAACTTCGGCAACGCCCGCATGGCCTTCGCCGCCGGTGTGGTGACTGCCAGCTGCCTGTGGCTGACCGCGCAGGGCCTGGGCGCACGCCTGCTGGCGCCGCTGTTCACCAAGCCCAGTACCTGGCGCGTGCTCGACGGCACCATCGCCGTGATCCTCAGCATCCTGGCCCTTACGTTGGCGGTGCGCGGGGTCCACTGACCCGGCGCACGCCCCCCGAACCCACGTCCTGACTCTCTCTCCAAGGTAGTGGTAACGACGGCACCGGCAACGGTGCCGTCGTTTTTTCTGCCGATGTGGCGCGGCAAACGGTCACGTGCCTAGAATCGTGCATCCGGACAGGGTGTCCGGTTTTCCATGGGGGAAGGATGCGCAGGATTGTGCTGGCTGTACTGTTGGGCGCGGTTGTGGGTGGGGCATCGGCCGCAACGCTGGACCTGGATCGCTATCTGCGGCAGGAGTCGTTTACCGACATCAAGATTTCACCAGGGGGCGAGTACATCGCCGCGACGGTTCCGCTGGAGGCGGGAACCGCATTGGCGATCTACCGCATTGCCGACATGAAGATGGTCGGCAGCTTTCGCCCGCCCCGCAACGATCACGCCCACACCTTCGACTGGGTCAGCAACGAGCGGCTGCTGGTGGGCATGGCACAGAAGTTGGGCGTGCTGGACCGGCCGACGCCGACCGGTGAACTGTTCGGTATCAATGCCAACGGCAAGGGCGGCGAGCTGCTGGTGGGGTACCGGGTTGCCGACCAGAGCCTGGGCACCAACATCAAGGTCAAGCCGGCAGGCCTGGTGGCCGCCTACCTCAGTGATGAGCTCAAGGACGATGACCGCAACGCGCTGGTGACGGTGATCCCGCTGGTCGGCAGTTCGCATGCGCAGGTCGAGCGCATGGACGTGATCACCGGTCGCCGCAACGCCGTGGCGCGCGCTCCCATTCCCGATGCGGACTTCACGACCGATGAGCAGGGCGAGGTGCGTTTCGCACGCGCTGTCGTTACCGATGGCACGCAGAAGCTCTACTACCGCACGGGCAGCAACAGCGACTGGGTCCTGCTCAATGATGAATCCCTGAGCAAGCGCATCGAGGCGCCGCTCGGCTTCTCGGCCGATGGTCGCCTGGCGTACCTGCAGGTCGAGCAGGCAGATGGACCTGATGCCATTGTCAGCTGGGACCCCCAGAGCAATGAACGACGCACCGTGCTGCGCGATGGGAGTGCCGACCCGGCGCGCATCATCCGGCGCCCCGGCAGCCGCGTGCCGGTCGGGGCCCTGTTCCTTGGCAGTGCGCCGCGAACGGCATTCTTCGATGACGCCTCGGACGACGCTCGCCTGTACCGCAGCCTCGAAGCCGGCCTGGGCGGAGCGGTCTACATCACCTCCAGCACGCGCGATGGCAAGACGGTGCTGGTGGAAACCTGGTCAGGCAGCAATCCGGGCGATTTCTATCTCTATGACACGGTTGGCAAGAGTGCACGGCACCTGATCAGCCGCAGCGACTGGATCGACCCCGCGCTGGCGGCGGAGGTGCGTCCGATCAGCCTGACGGCGCGTGATGGGCGTCCGCTGCATGGCTTCCTTACCGTCCCGCATGGCCGCGAGGCCCGTGCGCTGCCGATGGTGGTGGTGCCGCACGGAGGTCCGATCGGTGTTGCCGACCAGGGCGCCTATGACACCGAGACACAGATGCTGGCGGCGGCAGGTTACGCGGTACTGCAGGTGAATTTCCGCGGCTCTTCCGGCTATGGCCGGGCCCACATGCAGGCCGCGCGAAAGCAATGGGGGCTGTCGATGCAGGATGACGTCACCGATGCCACGCGCTGGGCGATCGAACAGGGCGTGGCCGACAAGAACCGCATCTGCATCTATGGGGCCAGTTACGGTGCCTATGCGGCGATGATGGGGGCGGTGCGCGAACCGGGCCTGTACCAGTGCGCGGCCGGCTACGTCGGCATCTACGACCTGCCGTTGATGTACGCCCGCGGAGACATCCAGAGCGACGAGTCAGGCCTGGCCTACCTGCGGAACTGGCTGGGATCGCCCAAGGATCTTGCAGAGCGTTCCCCGGTGAATCTGGCCGCGCAGGTGCGGGTGCCGGTATTCCTGGCCGCGGGTGGCCAGGATCAACGTGCGCCGATCGTGCACAGCGAACGCATGGAAGCTGCGTTGAAGAAGGCCGGCACGCCGGTGGAAACCCTGTACGTCAAGAATGAAGGGCATGGTTTCTATTCCCCTGCCAACCAACGTGCGTACTACAGCAGGTTGCTGGCCTTCCTCTCGCGCAGCCTGGGCGGCCAGGTGGCCGGGCAGGCCACGCCTGCGGAGAAGAGCAGCGCGCCCTGAACAAGCCGGGGGCGGCGGATGATCGATCCGCCGCCCCCGGAGTTCGCCTGCATCGGGCTTACTTGACCCCGTGCATCATCTTCTTCAGCAGCGGCGCGGCGATGAAGGCGGCCAGCGCACAGCCCAGGCCGATCCACATCAGCAGCCAGAACAGGTGCGCATAGGCACCGGCCGCGGCCACCATGTCCAGCGATTCGCCTTCGGGCACTTCGATCGCGGCCAGCTTGCCGAACAGCGCCGCCAGCGTTTCCGAGAACGCGGTGGCCAGGAACCAGGTGCCCATCATCAGGCTCATCACCCGCGGCACGGCCAGCTGGGTCACCGCCGACAGGCCGACCGGCGACAGGCACATCTCACCGCTGGCCAGCAGGAAGTAGGCCAGCACCAGCCACCACACGCTGGCCATCTCGCCGGTGGCGCCGACCTGCTGTGCGGCCAATGCCAGCGGCACGAACGACAGCGCGCCGATCACCAGGCCCCACGCTGATTTAACCGGCTTGCCCGGTTCCCAGCCGCGGCGGTCCATCCACGTCCACAGCGCGGCGAAGGCCGGTGCCAGCAGCACCAGGAACAGGCCGCCGAGGTAGGTCAGTGAGCCGGCGGTCTGCGGAATCACCAGGCAGTCGCGCACCAGCAGCACCAGCATCAGCACGACGATGGCGGCGAAGAACGTTCGCGGTGCAGATGAGCCCGGACGGCGCTCGGACAGCCGCGCGCTGACCACGAAGCCCAGCGGTGCCAGCAGCAGCGAGATGATCGACCACGGCAGCGGGGTACCGCCGGTGATCACCAGCGAGGGCACGATGTCCTTGGTCAGCAGGCGGTCGGTGAAGGTCACCCAGGAGCCATACGACTGCTCGTACATCGTGAAGAACACCAGTGCCATGAAGATCAACACCATCAGCGCGACCATCTGCTGGCGCTGCACCGGCGTGCACTTGCTGCCGGTGAACCAGGCGAACCAGACCAGCACGCCGCCCAGCACCACCAGCATCAGCATCAGTGCCAGGCTGATTTCACCGCCCAGCGCGAACGCGCCGTTGCCGGCCGCCCACATCAGCCAAGCCACCGGCAATACACCGAGCATCGCGCACAGATAGATGAGCCATTCGCGCGGCAGGCCCAGCACCTTCTGCTTCAGCGCGGCCGGCTGTGGCGGCTCGGCGTGGCCCTGCAGGTACTTCTGGCCCCACAGGAACATCGCCAGGCCGGCCAGCATGCCGATGCCGGCCGCACCGAAACCGTACTTCCAGCCATAGGCCTCGCCGAGGAAGCCGCACACCAGCGAAGAGAACAGCGCGCCGAGGTTGATGCCGGCGTAGAACAGCGAGAAGCCCGAATCGCGGCGCGGGTCGTCCTTGGCGTACAGCTTGCCGACGATGGTGGAGATGTTCGGCTTGAGGAAGCCGACGCCCATGATGATCAGCGCCAGCGACAGGTAGGTCACCGCCAGTGCCGAGGTGTCGCGCACCACTTCGCCGTTCACCCGATACGCGGCGTGGCCTTCGAAGGCCATGCCGAGGTGGCCGAGCACCAGCAGGATGCCGCCGAACAGCACCGCCCGGCGCATGCCCAGCCAGCGGTCGGCCAGCATGCCGCCGAACACCGGGATGCAGTACACCAGGCCGCCATAGGCACCGAGCAGGTCCAGGCCGGCCTTGTCGCCGAACAGGTGGTACTTGGTCAGGTACAGCAGCAGCAGCGCCTTCATGCCATAGAAGGAGAAGCGCTCCCACATTTCGGTGAAGAAGCAGACGTAGACGCCCTTGGGATGGCCCAGGAAATCGTCGGAAGCGATAGCGGTGGAATTCATCGCGGAATTATAGGCCTGTGGCCCGATCCGCTTTCAGTAGATCCACGCCATGCGTGGATTGCCGGACTGGCCTGGGCGATCACAGGTACCGCAACCACGCCAGATCGCGCCGTCGCGCCTTGAACCGCGCGAACGCCCGCGTCGGCGGGTACAGCACCACCGCCAGCGCACAGGCCACCAGCAGCAGGCCGGCCACCGAATCCAGTGCGTACAGATCACCGTGTGTCGGCCCCCAGATCGCCAGCGCGGCCAGGTACAGCCCCTTCAGCACATACAGGTGCAGCAGGTAGAAGAACATCGGCGCGGCGCCGACATCGGCCAGCGGGCGCAGCGCACGCGCCAGTGGCGGCCATTCGTACAGGCGCAGCAGCAACAGTCCCACGCCCAGCGTCAACAGCAGGAACTGCAGCGACGGCGGGTACTTGGTGATGTTGAACACGCTCATCCAGGTGCGCAGCGTGCTGGTCTGGTACTGCCACGGTGCATCCCCGTACTGGTTGGCGAACCGCAGCAGGGCGAACAGGGCCAGCGCGCCGACGCCTGCGCACAGCAGCCAGCGCTGGCGTTGCGCCGGGTCGCGGTCGCGGGCGAACCACGGCCCCATCAGGTAGCCCAGCGCGATCACCCCGATCCACGGCAGCACCGGGTAGGAAGTGCGCAGGCGCAGCGCGCCGGCCTCGATCCAGTCGCGCTGGTGCAGTACTTTCCACAGCATCGCCAGCAGGCCGTGGCCTTCCACTCGCACGCCGTCCAACAGGTTGTGCCCGGCCACCACCGCGACTGCCAGCACCAGCAGGGCCGGGCGCGGCAGCCACAGCAGGCCGGCCAGCGCGATCATGCTCAGGCCGATGGCCCAGATCACCTGCAGGTACAACGTGTCCGGCGGCAACTGGAAGGTCCAGGCGAAGTTCACCAGGGTCAGTTCCAGCACGACCAGGAACAGCCCGCGCTTGAGCAGGAACGCGGCCGTGGCCCGGCGCGGATCCGCCTGGCGCTGGCCGTACAGCCAGGCCGACAGCCCGGTCAACAGGACGAACACGGGTGCGCACAGGTGGGCCAGCAGACGGCAGGCGAACAGCGCAGGGGAGACCGTCGCTGCGTCCATCGGGTCGCTTACCTGATGCTGCAGGAAGAAGGTCTCGCGCACGTGGTCCAGCAACATCAACAGCATCACGGTGCCGCGCAGCTGGTCGATGGAGGCCAGGCGAGGGGAGGGGGAAGGGGGCATGCGATGCAGTAACAGCAAGGTAGCATTAAGATATAACATATCATTTGCTCTGCGCCCAGCCGGACTTTGCCGGGTCGGTCGATTGCCGGTCCACGTACTGGCCCATTGCGCTGCAGCACACGCCCCCATCCTTTGGCACGCTGGACTTGATCTGCCCTGAACGCTAGCGTGGCAGGGATTTTTTGCCAGCAGGGGCTTCCATGAACCACGACGCTGCGCCCAAGCAGCTCACCTTCCGCGCAGTGGCCCTGGCCATCGTGCTGGCGGTGGTGCTGTCGGCCGCAAACGCCTACCTCGGTCTGTTCGCAGGCCTGACCATCGCCACCGCCATTCCCGCCGCGGTGATTTCCATGGGCGTGCTGCGCCTGCTGGGCGGTGGCTCCATCCTTGAAAACAACATCGTGCAGACCGGCGCCTCGGCCGGTTCGTCGATCGCCGCCGGTGTGATCTTCACCATCCCGGCGCTGGTGATCATGGGCTACTGGCCGGACTTCAAGTACTGGTGGGTGCTGGGCATCGCCGGCCTCGGCGGCCTGCTGGGCGTGCTGTTCTCGGTGCCGCTGCGGCGCTCGATGATCGTTGAAGACCCGCTCCCGTTCCCGGAAGGCAAGGCTGCGGCCGAAGTGCTCAAGGCTGGTGAGAACCCGGGCCCGGGCCTGAAGATCCTCGGCCTGTCGGCAGTCATCGGTGCCTTCGTCAAGCTGGCCGCGGAAAGCGGCATGCGCCTGATTCCCGACGCCTGGGCCACCTCGGCCTACGTCGGCAGCTCCAAGGTCACCGCCTTCATCGGTACCAACCTGTCGCCGGCACTGCTGGGCGTGGGCTACATCGTCGGCCTCAACGTCGGCATCGTGGTCGTGTCCGGCTCGATCCTGACCTGGCACATCGCCATTCCGATCTACCAGGCGTTCTTCATGAACACCGATCCGGCACTGGCCGCGTCGGTCGCCACGGCATCCTCCACCGAGGCGGCGTTCGCCATCTGGGGCGCGAAGATGCGCTACCTGGGTGTGGGCGCGATGCTGATTGGCGGCATCTGGACCCTGATCTCGCTGCGCAAGTCGCTGCTCAACGGCGTCAAGAGCGGTTTTGCCGCCGCCCGCAAGAGCGGTGGCCCGGTGCTGGCGCACACCGAGCGCGACCTGCCGATGAAGTGGATGCTGGTGGCCCTGGTGGTCTTCGTGCTGCCGCTGCTGGCCCTGTACCAGGCCATCGTCGGCCAGTGGCACGTGTCGATCCCGATGACCATCATCATGATCGTTGCCGGCTTCCTGTTCGTGTCGGTCTCGGCCTACCTGGCCGGCTTGATCGGTTCGTCCAACAACCCGGTGTCGGGCATCACCATCTCCACCATCCTGTTTGCCTCGGCCGTGCTGGTGGTGCTGCTGGGCGCCGATGGCCTCAAGCCGGTCGGTGCCGGCGGTGCGCCGCTGGGCGCGGTGGCGGCGATCATGATCGGCGCGGTGGTGTGCTGCGCCGCAGCGGTCGGCGGTGACAACCTGCAGGACCTCAAGGCCGGCTATATCGTAGGTGCCACCCCGTGGAAGCAGCAGCTGATGCTGGGCATCGGTGCCTTCTCGTGCGCGCTGATCATGGCCCCGGTGCTGAACCTGCTGGCAACCGCCTACGGCATCGGCGTGAAGTCCGAGCTGCACCCGAACGCGCTGGCTGCGCCGCAGGCCAACCTGATGGCCTCGGTGGCCAAGGGCCTGTTCGGTGGCGAACTGCCGTGGACCTTCATCGGCATCGGTGCCGTGGTCGGTGCCGCCATCATTGCCTTCGACAGCTGGCTGAAGTCGCGCAACGCACGCTTCCGCGTGCCGGTGCTGGCCGCCGCCATCGGCATCTACCTGCCGCTGGAGCTGATGGTGCCGATCTTCCTCGGCGGCCTGATCGCCCACTTGGTCGAGCGCTTCCACAAGGTGCGCGCCGATGACGAAGAAGGCCGCGACCGCGTGCACAAGCCGGGCGTGCTGTTCGCTGCGGGCCTGATCACCGGTGAGGCACTGATGGGCATCGCCATCGCGATTCCGATCGTGGTCAGCAGCCGCGCCGACGTGCTGGCCGTGCCGTTCCACCTGCCGGGCGCGCAGTGGATCGGCCTGGCCGTGCTGTTCCTGGTGGGCTGGCTGATTTACCGCACCGGCAAGTACACCAAGGCGTAAGGGACGGGTAGTGCCGGCCGCTGGCCGGCAATCCCGGAATCCCGTGATACCCCTGGTTGCCGGCCAGCGGCCGGCACTACCGCAAACCGCGCTACGGCGCGGTTTGCTTTTTCTGGCGGCGGGGCCAACCCCGCGCGCAGCCATGACCGATGGCCTTGGCAGCCCCGGCCGCACGGGCCTACCATCGGTTTTTTGCCGTCCTGCGGAGACCCCGATGAAACTGCGTCATGCCCTGCTGCCACTGAGCCTGCTGGCTGCCCTGCCCAGCGTTGCCGCTGCCCGTGGCCTGGAAGTCCGCGACATGGTGGCCATGGACCGCGTCTCCGCGCCGGTACTGACCACGGACGGTGGCACTGTGGTGTTCGCCAAGCGCAGCGTGGACGCCAACCTGAAGGCCTCCACCGCGCTGTTCGCGCGCAACCTGCGCACGCGTGACGCCGCTCCGCCGAAGCAGATCACCCCGGCTGGCTGGAGCGTCAATTCCGCGTCGCTGTCGGCCGATGGCCAGACCGTTTATTTCCTCAGTGCCAAGAACGGCAGCCAGCAGCTGTACGCGCAGCCGATCAACGGCGGCACCCCGCGCCAGCTGACCGACTTCCCGGTGGACGTGGACAGCTACCACGTGTCACCGCAGGACGACCGCGTGCTGTTCAGCGCCGGCGTGTTCCAGGCCTGTGCCTCGGATCTGGCATGCACCGAGAAGAAGCTGAAGGAAAAGAAGGACGCCAAGGCCAGCGGCCAGGTGTGGGATTCGCTGTTCGTGCGCCACTGGGATACCTGGAACGACGGCCGCCGCAACACCCTGTTCGTGGCACCGCTGCCGGCAGGCAAGGCCGGGGCGGTCAAGGGCGCCTCGGCGCTGAGCGCGACCATCGACGGCGATGCACCGTCCAAGCCGTTCGGTGGCAATGACGATTTCGCGTGGTCGCCGGATGGCGCCAGCGTGGTGGCCAGCATCCGCGTGGCCGGCAAGCAGGAGCCGTGGTCGACCAACTTCGACCTGTACCGCTTCGACGCTGCGGGCAAGCAGGCGCCGGTCAATCTGACCGCCTCCAATCCGGCCTGGGATGCCGGCCCGGTGTTCAGTGCCGACGGCAAGACCCTGTTCTACCGTGCGATGAAGCGCCCGGGCTTCGAGGCCGACCGTTTCGGCCTGATGGCGATGGACCTGGCCAGCGGCAAGAGCCGTGAGATCGCGCCGCAATGGGATCGCTCGGCTGGCGGCATCACCCTGTCCGCCGACGGCGCCAGCATCTACACCACCGCCGATGACCTCGGCGAGCACCCGCTGTTCCAGATCGACGTGGCCAGCGGCAAGGCCACCAAGCTGATCGGCGACGGCAGCGTGACCTCGGTGGACGTGGCCGGCACCAGCGTGGCGATCACCCGCAACAGCCTGAAGAGCAACGACCAGGTGCTGGTCGGCCTGCTGCCGGCCGCCGGCGAAGCCATCGGCGAGCTGCGCGCGCTGACCCCGGCCGCTGGCGACGTGCTCAAGGACGTCAGCTTCGGTGACTACGAACAGTTCGAGTTCAAGGGCTGGAACAACGACACCGTGCACGGCTATGTGGTCAAGCCGCACAACTACCAGGAAGGCAAGTCGTACCCGGTCGCGTTCCTGATCCACGGCGGCCCGCAGGGCAGCTTCGGCAATGGCTGGAGCTACCGCTGGAATCCGCAGACCTATGCGGGCCAGGGCTACGCGGTGGTGATGATCGACTTCCACGGCTCCACCGGCTATGGCCAGGCCTTCACCGATGCGATCAGCCAGCATTGGGGCGACCGCCCGCTGGAAGACCTGCAGAAGGGCTGGGATGCGGCGCTGAAGAAGTATTCCTTCCTCAACGGTGACAAGGCCTGTGCGCTGGGCGCCAGCTACGGCGGCTTCATGGTGAACTGGATCGCCGGCAACTGGAACGGCCCGTTCAAGTGCCTGGTCAACCACGACGGCGTGTTCGACCAGCGCATGATGGGCTACGCCACCGAAGAACTGTGGTTCACCGAGTGGGAGCAGGGCGGTACGCCGTACCAGAAGGCGGCGAACTACGAGAAGTTCAACCCGGTCAACCACGTGGCGGACTGGAAGAAGCCGATCCTGGTCATCCACGGCCAGCAGGACTTCCGTATTCCGGTCGAGCAGGGCCTGGCCGCGTTCACCGCCGCCCAGCGCCAGGGCATCGAATCGAAGTTCCTGTACTTCCCGGATGAAAACCACTGGGTGCTGAAGCCGAACAACAGCATCCTGTGGCATGACACCGTCAATGCCTGGCTGAAGCAGCACATCGGCAACTGATGACTGCAGCGCCGCCCTTCGGGGCGGCGCTTTTGTTTCGCCATCTGCTGTACCGGTGGGTGCCGACCGTTGGTCGGCACACCTTCCTGATCTGCCGCCAACAGCAGCCGGCCAGCGGCCGGCTCTACCCAGAGCGCCTGCATGCCCTCGACCGCCCTGATCCAGAACGACATTGTCGTCTTCGGTTTGATCGCCGCCACCCTGGGCGCCGTGTTCTGGACCGCCTCGCGTGAACAGGGCCTGTGGAAACGCTTCTACACGTTCGTGCCGGCACTGCTGCTGTGCTACCTGATTCCCGGCATCTACAACACCGTCGGCCTGATCGACGGCCAGAACACCAAGCTCTACAACCCGATCGCACGCGACATCCTGCTGCCGGCAGCGCTGATCCTGCTGACCCTGGCGGTGGACATCAAGGGCATCCTACGGCTCGGCCCGAAGCTGGTGCTGATGTACCTGGGTGCGTCCGCCAGCATCATGCTGGGTGCGGTGGTGGCTTTCCTGGTGATGCGCGCGCTGCATCCGGAAACGGTGGCCGGTGACACCTGGGCCGGCATGGCCGCACTGGCCGGCAGCTGGATCGGTGGCGGTGCCAACATGCTGGCGATGCGCGAAGTGTTCGACGTCAACGCCACCACGTTCGGCCAGTTCGCGGTGGTCGATGTCGGTGTCGGTTACGTGTGGATGGCCGCGCTGATCTTCCTGGCCGGGCGCGCAGCGAAGATCGACGCGCGCAGCGGTGCCGACACGTCGGCCATCGATGAGCTGAAGGAGCGCATCGCGCGCTTCCAGGCCGAGCATGAGCGCGTTCCCAGCCTCACCGACTTGATGCTGATCGTGGCAGTGGCCTTCGGCGGCGTGGGTCTGTCACACGCGATCGGTGCGCCGCTGGCAGCATGGTTCAAGGCCAATGTCAGCTGGGCCTCGCAGTTCAGCCTGGATGCGCCGTTCGTGTGGGTGGTGGTGCTGTCGACCACGCTGGGCCTGAGCCTGAGCTTCACCCGTGCACGCACGCTGGAAGGTGCGGGCGCCTCGCGGCTGGGTTCGTTGCTGCTGTACTTCCTGATTGCCTGCATCGGCATGCAGATGGATCTGCTGGCGCTGCTGGACCGCCCGTGGCTGTTCCTGCTCGGCCTGATCTGGATTGCTGTGCACATCGCGCTGCTGTGGTGCCTGGGCAAGCTGCTGAAGGTGCCGTTCTTCTATTTCGCGATCGGTTCGCAGTCGAACATCGGTGGCCCGGCTTCGGCGCCGGTGGTGGCTGCAGCGTTCCATCCGGCCGTGGCGCCGGTGGGCGTGTTGCTGGGCACGATGGGCTACGCCACCGGCACCTACCTGGCCTACATCGTCGGCATTACCCTGCGCGCGCTGGCAGGGCAGGGCTGATGGGGTAGTGCCGGCCGCTGGCCGGCAACCAGGTAATGCTGCACGGGTTTATGAGGTTGCCGGCCAACGGCCGGCACTACCGATGCGTTACGCCACCGGCAATCCGCGTTCGATCAACCACGCCTTCGCGTCTTCGGCGTCCTGCTCGAACCACGCCTGTGTCGACCCCAGCCGATACGTATACCCCCAGGCATCCATGTCGGCCATCAACCGCGCACTGCCAACGCCAGGCAGCTGCCCGGCCAGCACGATCTGCAGGTAGCAGGTGGCATCTTCCTCGGCCACCGAGTCGGTGGCGTCGGTATGCACCTGCGCACGCCGCTCCGGCGGCAGCACGATCAGATGGCAGGCTTCGTGCAGCATCGAGTGCACGGGCGTGTCATCGCGCACGTACACGTTGCTGGCGATGATGCCGGCCTCGGGCTCGCCCCAGTAGCTGCCGGGAATCGGTTCACCGGCCGCGACGTGGTGCAGCTGCAGGCCATGCGCGGCGAGCAGGCACTGCGCATCAGCGAAGGCGATGTCGCCCACGCAGGTGATGTCCACGGCGGTTGTTGTATCGGTCATGCGGGTCAGGCAGCCCCGCCCGTGCAGGCACGGGCGGGGCAGAGCTTCAGGGTTTATCCGGGCCTTCAGGCAGCGCCACGGAGATGTCCAGCACATCGTGCTGGCCATCCTTCACCAGGTCGACCTTCACTGCATCGACGTCGATGTTCACGTACTTCTTGATCACTTCCAGCAGCTCGCGCTGCAGCAGCGGCAGGTAATCGGGGCCGCCGCGGTTGCTGCGCTCCTGCGCGATGATGATCTGCAGGCGGTTCTTGGCGGTTTCGGCGGTGGTCTTCTTCGCTTTGAGGAAATCAAACAGGCCCATGCTTACCCTCCGAACAGCTTGCTGAAGAAGCCCTTCTTCTCGACGTTGGTGAAGCGCATCGGGCGTTCTTCGCCGAGGATGCGCGCGACGGCGTCGTCGTAGGCCTGGCCGGCTGCGGACTCGACATCCAGGATGACCGGCTCGCCCTTGTTGGAGGCGTTGAGCACGTCACCCGACTCGGGGATCACGCCGATCGCCTTCAGGCCGAGCACTTCCTCGACGTCGGCGATGCTGAGCATCTCGCCGCTTTCCACGCGCAGCGGGGTGTAGCGGGTCAGCAGCAGGAAGGCCGGCACGTCCTGGCCGGACTCGGCCTTGTGGGTCTTCGAGTCGAGCAGGCCGATGATGCGGTCCGAGTCGCGCACCGACGACACTTCCGGGTTCACCACCACCACCGCACGGTCGGCGAAGTACATCGCCAGGAAGGCACCCTTCTCGATGCCGGCCGGGGAGTCGCAGATGATGTAATCGAAGCCGTCGGCGGCCAGGTCCTTCAGGACCTTGCCCACGCCTTCCTGGGTCAGTGCGTCCTTGTCGCGGGTCTGCGAGGCGGCCAGCACGTACAGGTTCTCGAAGCGCTTGTCCTTGATCAGGGCCTGCTTGAGGGTCGCTTCGCCGTGCACGACGTTGACGAAGTCGTACACCACGCGGCGTTCGCAGCCCATGATCAGGTCGAGGTTGCGCAGGCCGACGTCGAAGTCGATCACCGCCACCTTCTTGCCGCGCCGTGCCAGGCCGCAGGCCAGGCTCGCGCTGGAAGTGGTCTTGCCGACGCCGCCCTTGCCGGAGGTGACTACGATGATTTCAGCCAAAGGACTTCTCCTGATGATTCTGTTTGGGTGCTGCGTCAGTCCAGCGCAGCGATCTTGATCTGGTCCTGTTCCAGCCACACCTGCACGGCCTTGCCGCGCAGGGAGTCCGGGACATCGTCCAGTACCTTGTAGTGGCCTGCAATGGCGACCAGTTCCGCATGGAAATCACGGCAGAAGATGCGTGCCGCGGTGTTGCCCTGTGCCCCTGCCAGCGCGCGGCCGCGCAGGGTGCCGTAGATGTGGATGCTGCCATCGGCGATGACCTCGGCGCCGGCGCCGACGGTGGCCATCACGGTCAGGTCGCAGTTTTCAGCGTACAGCTGCTGGCCCGAACGCACGTTGCCCAGCTGCATGCGGCCCGGCTGCGGTGCGGCGGCGTCGGCAACCTTGGCCACCGGCGTGGCCGGTGCCGGCTTCGGTTCGGCACGGGCTGCGCGACGCGGTTCCGGCGCGGGCGGCGGCGGCGGGGCCGGCTCGGCCTCGGCACGCTCGTACTGGGCGCGGAACTTGGCCAGCAGTGGCAGCCCGAGCTGCTGCGAGAGCAGGTCGACCGCGCTGGTGCCATAGGCCAGCGCCACCGGCAGCACGCCGGCACTGCGCAGGCCATCGACCAGCGCCTGCGCGGTGGCCACGTCCGGCACCTGGCTCAGGCCGCCGAAGTCGAGGATCACCGCGGCGCGGCCGAACAGTTTCGGCGCACGGGTGACGCGTTCGCGCATTTCCTGCACGAGGCGTTCGACATCAAGGGTACGGATGCGCAGGTTGGCGATGCCCACCTGGCCGATCTTCAGTTCACCGGCCTGTTCGTAATCGAAATTCACCGCCACGCTCAGGTCCCCGTCGGCCGCTGTGCCTGCGCCGGCAGATGCCGGGCACGTGTCCATGCCACATCCGGCAGCTTGCCGCCGTAGGTCTCCTGGACCCACGGGTAGCTGCACAGTTCCTTGGCCAGCATGCTGGCGCGCACGTCGACCTGCGGCATGGTGTTCTGGCCCAGCTCGCGGAAGCCGAAGCTGCCGTGGAAGAGCAGGGCGGCATCGGCGCCATGGTCGAGGAAGACTTCGCAGGTCATCTGCGGGTAGCGCAGCTCGGCAAAGCTCTGCGCGTCGGCATAGAACGCACGGCCGACGCCACCGCCACGACGGCGGCTGGCGACCACGATGCGGTCGATATAGAAGAACGGGGTGTCCAGCTGCTGCTTGAACCAGGCGAAGTTGCTGCTGTCGTGCTGGCTGTCGCTGCCGAAGCCGATCAGGAAGCCGGCCAGGTTGCCGTCGCGCTCGGCGACGCGGAAATACTCAGCGGTTTCGTAGAACAGGCGCAGGCGGGCCGCATCCAGGGGAAGGATGGCCAGGCCAGCGTTGTTGTTCAAAGCCAGGACGGAATCGAGCTCGTGCTCGCGCACGTCGCGGATGACAATCGACATTGTGACTCCGTGGGGTAACGCGGTTGGTCCGTCAAATTGGACCCTGCGCACGATTATTGCATGCCCGGGGTGGGCTGCGGCATGAACAGGGGACCTCGGATGCATGACTTCCGTGGGAGTGCGCGACGCGGGCCGGGCCCGTAGAGTGCTGGCATGTTGGGAGTCCTCAGCCATACCCGCGTCCTCCGTCTGGCCGGCCTGTTTACCTGGGTCATGGTCGGCCTGCCACTGGCGTACTCGCAATTCGAGAACCTGCACAGCCGCAGCGATATGGGCAGCTGGGCGATCCTGTTGTTCGTCGCCTACCTGTCCTTCGGCGCCGCGTACTACTGGCTGACCCGCCTCCTGCGCAGTGACAGCGACAGTCACACCACCTGGCTGGACCGCGGCCTGCTGCTGCTGCTGACGGTTTCGGCGCTGGGCGTCAGTTTCCTCAGTGGTTCGGGCCTGGGCAGCATCCTGATGATGGTGGCTGCCGGCGTCATTCCGTGGATGCTGTCGGCGCGTCTGTGCGTGCTGTGGCTGCTGGTCAGCCAGCTGGCGGTGGCCCCGGTCTATTACATACTGCTGAACTTCCCGCTGTTCGAAGCCGTGATGCAATCGCTGCTGTATGGCGGCTTTTCCATGTTCATCTTCGTGACCAGCCTTGTCGCGAGACAGCAGACCCAGGCCCGCGACGAGCAGCGCAGGCTCAATTCGGAACTGCGTGCCACTCGTGCCCTGCTGGCCGAAAGCGCCCGCGTCAACGAGCGAACCCGCATTTCGCGTGAGCTGCACGATCTTCTGGGGCATCAGCTGACCGCACTGACCCTGAACCTCGAAGTGGCCGGTCACCTGGCCGAGGGCCAGGCGCTGGACCATGTGAAGCGCTCGCATGCCTTGGCCAAGCTGCTGCTGGGCAATGTGCGTGAGGTGGTCAGCCAGCTGCGCGAGACCGGCGCCATCGATCTGGCGGCGGCGCTGCGCCCGCTGACCGAGAACGTGCCCTCGCTGGACATCCAGCTGGAGATCGAGGATCCGCTGAACGTGGAGGACCCGCAGCGGGCCCACGTGCTGCTGCGCTGTACCCAGGAGATCATCACCAACGCGGTGCGCCATGCCGGCGCCCGCCACCTGTGGATCAAGGTGTACCGTGAAGCCCCCGACCGGGTGGTGGTGGAGGCCCGCGACGACGGCGTCGGCGCGGATATGGTCAATGTGGGCAATGGCTTGCGCGGCATGCGCGAGCGCCTGCAACAATGTGGTGGCCAGCTGCAGGTCGAGACCCGTCCCGGTGAAGGCTTCCGGCTGCGGGCGACGGTGCCGGCAACGGTGCTGGTGGCCGCCCTTACCAAGGTTCCTGAAGGAGTGCGTTGATGATTCGCGTCTGCCTGGTCGACGACCAAACCCTGGTGCGGCAGGGAATCCGCTCCCTGCTGGCGCTCGACGACGGTATCGAGGTGGTGGCCGAGGCCGGCGATGGCCGGCAGGCGGTCGAGCTGATACCGCAGGTGCGCCCCGACGTGGTGCTGATGGACATGCGCATGCCGGTGATGTCCGGGCTGGAGGCGCTGCAGGTGCTGTCGCGCCAGGAGCAGCTGCCACCGACCATCATCCTCACCACCTTCGACGACGACCAGCTGGTGCTGGCCGGGCTCAAGGCCGGAGCCAAGGGCTACCTGCTCAAGGACGTGACTCTGGCGCAGCTGGTCGGTGCCATCCGCACCGTGGCCGACGGCGGTTCGCTGGTGCAGCCGGCCGTGACCCAGCGCCTGCTGTCCGGCCTGGAGCACATGCGCAACGAGTTCGTCAGCCTGGACCGCCCGGACCCGTTGACCGACCGCGAAACCGAGATCCTGCGCCTGATGGCCAGTGGCTTCTCCAACAAGGAGATCGCCAACTCGCTGGGTGTGGCCGAAGGCACCATCAAGAACCATGTGTCCAACATCCTGTCCAAGCTGGGCGTGCGCGACCGTACGCGCGCCGTACTGAAGGCGTTCGAACTCCAGCTGGTCTGAGGAAAACCTTTTCAGGACAATGACTTGAGGTCCAGTCATGGCCCTCGGGTGGGGTTGCCCCCTACTTCACGGGTATCGGTATGCGGTACCCTTCGAATTCTTTGTCCATACAAATACGCAGCCGGCAGGGAAACCGGTGCGCCAATCCCGATAAACAATGCCCGCGAAGCCTGCTAGGATTGGCGCTTCGCTTCAATCAACCCGGCCGTGGGATCGGCCCCGGAGACTCTCTGAATGACCCGTATTATCGAGTTCCTGATCGCCTTGGGGATCGTGGCTGGCCTGTTCGTCATCATTGGCGTATGTCTGCCGGGCGAGCGTCACATCACCGAAAGCATCGAGACCAACCGCAAGATGACGATCGTGTACGACACGGTCAGCAGCCTGCGCCGCTTCAAGGACTGGAACCCGCTGGTACTGCGCGATCCCGCCGTTGAACTGAAGCTGTCCGGCCCGGCCTCCGGCGTCGGTGCCACCCTCGACTTCACCTCCAAGGACCTGGGCACCGGTTCCTGGAAGATCACCGAAGCCGAAGAGAACAAGCGTGTTGCGATCGCCATCGATGACGCCACCAAGGGTCACGACAAGATCACCACCTTCACGCTGGAGCCGACCGGCAAGGGTGGCCGCAACGTCAAGATCACCCAGGACTACTCGGTGAAGTACGGCTTCGACCTGTTCGGTCGTTATGCCGGCCTGTATGTCAGCCGCCAGATCGGCGACGACATCAAGATGGGCCTGTCGCGTATGGCCAACATGCTGGCCAGCGTCCCGAACGTGGACTACCGCACCCCGGAAGCCCCGCTGACCGATCTGGCCATCGTCAATGTGCCGGCTGAAGACCTGCTGGTCGTCAACGCCGGTAACGTGGACCGCGGTCAGGACACGATCACCAAGTCCATCAAGGACAACCAGGAGTGGATCAAGCGCGTGATGGAGGCCAACGGCCTTGAAGCCGCCGGTCCGTTCCGCATCATCACCACCGATTTCGGTCAGGAGAAGTACGCCTTCGACATCGCCCAGCCGGTGAAGAAGAAGGGTGCTGAAGGTGCCACCGCTGAAGAGCTGACCGTCAAGATCGACGGCGGCGCTCCGGTCAAGTACGTGCACGTGGCCCCGCACCGTTCGGCGCATGCCGCCTACACCGGCCACATGGCGGGTCTGGACGTGGCCCGCAACGGCCTGCGTGCCTGGGCTGTGACCAACGGTTCGGAAGTGGTCGATCGCCCGTACGAAACCTGGAAGGACGGTCTGGACAAGTCGTTCACCCCGGAAGCGACCTACGACATCTACTGGGCCGTCAAGTAAGCCTCGGCTGACCCATGTAGTGTTGGACACGAAAACGCGCCGCTCATTGCGGCGCGTTTTTTTTCATCTGGCGCCCGGCAAGGGCGCTGCGCAAGGAGCCCACATGTTCAATCTCGAACGTCGCGCACGTAAGCCATCACTGCTGGCCTGCCTGGGGGCGCTGCTGGCCGCCGCCTCTATCGGCCTGTCGGCCTATGCATCGCATGGCGTGGCCGATCCGTTGGCGCAGCAGCACCTGAACATGGCGGCGCTGTATGCGTTCGCGCATGGCGCGGTGCTGGTGGCGCTTGGCCCGCGTGCGCAGGGGGCAATCGCACACCTGGCGCTGTATGTGCTGCTGCTGGGCGTGTTGTTGTTTTCCGGCAGCCTGGTGGGTGGGGCGCTGTGGCAGTGGCCGACGCGGATGGCGCCGATCGGTGGCACCAGCATGATGGCCGGCTGGGTGTTGCTGGCGATCAATGCGTTGAGGCGGTGAGGGTCGCAGGGCTGTCGCTCCGATCCATACCGATGCGATCGTGATGGTTCATGGGCGTTACTTTTCTTTTCGCGCGAAAAGAAAAGTAACCAAAAGAAACGCGCCGCCGACCGCGAGCCGGTGCTGCGCACCGGTCCCCTGCGCTCCTCGGCCCGTCGAGGGACGGTGCGGGAACTCGCTGCGCTCAGACACCCGCACCTCTTCGCCCTCGCCGGACCTGCGGTGCTTGGCTCGCTTGAAGGCGGACCCAACAGCTGCACGCTGATCCGTTGTAGAGGCTTCGAGCTTTGCCTTTGCCTTCTTGTCCCATTTCGTGGCGGACGCACGCGGAATCCGCCCGGACAGCTCCATGAATTTCCCCGTGCAGCCGCCACGAGGGGCTCAGCCGTTGGCCGGTCTCCAGCACCAGTGCCACGGCTCGTAGACGATCCCGTGCGGGTTGTCGCGTGGGTAGCTCAGATGGAAGCCGTGCGTGCTGGCATGGGTCTGCAGCCACGCGAAGGCGTCTGTGGCTTCGAACGATTCTTCGGCCGGGGCATCGCCCGGTGTGCCGATGTCCAGTGCATGGCCGCTGTGGTGTTCGCTGAAACCCGGCGCGGCATTGACCTTCAGGATCTCCGTCACGCTCAGCCCGCGTGCAAGCTTCCGTTCGAAGATGCCCAACTGGTAGGCATGGCTGCGGAAACCGGAGATTGCATCCAGTGCGATGCCATCCCGCGCGGCGTGCAGGCGCATCCGTCGCCAGCCCTGTGCGGCACCACGGCGCAGCCATAGCGGGCGGGCGAAGCGGTCGCGGCCAGCGAAGTGCAGCAGGCACGGTTCGGGTTCCAGGGGCAGGCCGCTGTCATCGGCATAGCGCTGCACATCCAGGCCAAGCTGCTGTAGCCGCTGCTGCAGCCCGGCCAGCGGAAGCCAGTGTTCTTCCAGCGCAGCGCCAAACGGGCGCGACGCCGCTGCATCCAGCAGCGCCAGTGCTTCCTCGACCCCGGGCTCGCGCGGCAGGCGCGGCACCATCGAATGCACGCCGTGCGGCAGTACCGCCGCCAGATAGCGGCCATCACGCTTGCGCTGCAGCACCCACTGCGCCTGCGACAGCAGGCGTGCATCCAGGTTGCTGCGTGCGCGCAACAGGTGGGCGGGCCACAGCTCGATGGCCTCGGTATTGATCAGCAGGGGCGGGCGTCGTTGCATCGCCTCAGCTTACTGCCGTGGCGCCGGCGCGGCCACCTTGCGCAGTGCGTCCAGCAGCACCTGCGCAAGGTCCAGGCTGAGCAGCAGCGTGCTGCCATCGCTGACCGGCAAGGCGAGAACGCGCGTGCGGTCGGTGACCAGCACGAACCCCTTGCCGCCGCCCTGCAGGCGGAAGTGGCCGGAATAGAAACCCGGCATCGCATAGCCGTTGGTCTTGAAGCGGATGCCATAGCGGGAGTCACGCTGCAGGTCGACCACCTCGGCCTGGTCCAGCCGCAGCTGTGCCACCGGCACGCGACGGCGGTACATCGTCGAGCGCACGTCCAGTACGTCGTCGGCCAACTCCACCCGGCGGCGGAAGAAGGCGGCCCCCAGCCCGATGCCGAGCGCTGCGATCACCAGCAGGCTCCAGGCGGCACTGCCACCCATCCGGAACCAGGGCGGCGACAGCGTTACTTGGATCCAGGGCGCGGTCGCCGGTGCCTTGTACAGCTGCGCATAGAGACAGGCCACGAACGCGGCGAGCAGGGGCAGCACGATCCACAGCACGCGCAACGGCGAGCTCTCGGCCACCTCGTACTGTTTCGGATCGCTGGCGCCCATGGCTCAGGCCTCCTTCTTGAACACCAGCATCGCCGGGCGCATCGGTGCGGGGATGATGATGTTGACCAGTTCCCAGCCCAGCTGGCCCTGCCGGCTCAGCTCGGCCTGGACATCCTCGGCCTTGAGTACGCCCATCATGGAGGTCTTGACCTCGATCGTCTGGTAGCTCCAGCGCTTGCTCATTCCTTGTCCTCCGGCGATGCCTTGGGTTTGGGCAGGCGTCCTGCCTTGCGCAGCGCGTCGCGCAGCACGTATTCGATCTGAGCGTTGAGGCTGCGCAGTTCGTCATCAGCCCAGCGCTGCGCCGCAGCCAGGACGTCGGCGTTGATGCGCAGCGGGTAGGCTTTCTTCTCACTCATGGGGGCTCCTGGCGGGGCAGTGGGGCGCCCCGTTGCGAGTGTGGCTCAATACAGCGAGCCTGCATTGACGATCGGCTGGGTGCCGCGGTCCGAGCACAGCACGGTCAGCAGGTTGCTGACCATGTGCGCCTTGCGTTCCTCGTCCAGCTGCACCACGCCGTTCTTCTGCAGTTCGGCCAGGGCCATCTCGACCATGCCGACCGCACCGGCAACGATGCGCGTGCGTGCGGCGATCACCGCGTTGGCCTGCTGCCGCTGCAGCATCGCCTGGGCGATTTCGGCGGCGTAGGCGAGGTGGCTGATGCGTGCGTCGATGACCTGCACGCCGGCGTCGGCCAGGCGCTCGGCCAGTTCGTTCTTCAGGTGCTGGGAAATCTCGCTGGCATGACTGCGCAGGGCCAGCTGGCCATCCTCATGCTGGTCGTAGGGGTAGCTGGTGGCCATCGCGCGCAGTGCCGATTCGGACTGGATGTGCACGAAGCTCTCGTAGTCGTCCACGTTGTAGACCGCCTCGGAGGCATCGACCACCTGCCAGACGATGACCGCGGCGATCTCGATCGGGCTGCCGTCCAGCTCGTTGACCTTCAGCTTGCCGCTCTCGAAGTTGCGCACGCGCTGGCTGACCCGGCGCTTGGCATAGAAGGGGTTGTTCCAGCGCAGGCCGTTGTCCTTCACGGTGCCCACGTATTTGCCGAACAGGCTCAGCACCGCCGCCTGGTTGGGCTGGACCGTGTACAGGCCGGCCAGGGCGAAGACCGCCAGCGCCGCCACCAGGATGCCTGCCAACATCAGCAGCAGGTTGGGCGAGCCGGTGCTGGCCTTGGCTGCTACCCCCAGTACGAACAGGGCGCCGCCGGCGAGGGCGACAAGCAGGGCGCCGGCCAGCGTGCCGAGGCCGTTGAGCGAAGACAGCGACTTCTCTTTCATGGCGGTACGTCCTTGAGGGTTCGGAATGAAGATATCAAAGTGATATCACTTGTCGACTACCGTTCGTCGGATGCCATGGCCGGGGTGCCCGGCCAGCTAGAATGCCCACCCGCCTTCACATCGCTGCTGGAACCGCCATGGCCAAGCTTGGAACTCCGTTGTCCCCCTCCGCCACCCGCGTGCTGCTGCTCGGCTCGGGCGAACTCGGCAAGGAGGTGGCCATCGAGCTGCAGCGGCTGGGCGTGGAAGTGATCGCCGCCGACCGCTATGCCGATGCCCCGGCCATGCAGGTCGCGCACCGCTCGCATGTGATCGACATGCTCGATGCGATGGCCCTGCGCGCGCTGATCGCCCAGGAGCAGCCGCACCTGGTGGTGCCGGAGATCGAGGCCATCCACACCGAAACCCTGGTCCAGCTGGAACAGGAGCAGGGCCTGCGGGTGATCCCGACCGCGCGCGCCGCCCGCCTGACCATGGACCGTGAAGGCATCCGCCGCCTGGCAGCCGAAACCCTGGGCCTGCCGACCTCGCCCTACCGCTTCGTCGATACCGAAGCCGAGTACCGCGCCGCTGTGGCCGCCATCGGCCTGCCGTGCGTGGTCAAGCCGGTGATGTCGTCCTCGGGCAAGGGCCAGAGCACGCTGCGCAGCGAGGCGGACATCGCCCCAGCCTGGGACTACGCGCAGACCGGTGGCCGTGCCGGTGCCGGCCGCTGCATCGTCGAAGGTTTCATCGATTTCGATTACGAGATCACCCTGCTGACCGTGCGCCATGCCGGTGGCACCTCGTTCTGTGCGCCGATCGGCCATCTGCAGAAGGATGGCGATTACCGCGAAAGCTGGCAGCCGCAGCCGATGTCGAGCGCGGCACTGGCGCGTGCCGAAGAGATTTCGCGCGCGATCACCGATGACCTCGGTGGCTGGGGCCTGTTCGGTGTCGAGCTGTTCGTGAAGGGCGACGAGGTGTGGTTCAGCGAAGTGTCGCCGCGCCCGCACGACACCGGCCTGGTGACGCTTGTTTCGCAGGAACTGAGCGAGTTCGCGCTGCATGCGCGCGCCATCCTCGGCCTGCCGATCCCGGTGATCCGCCAGAGTGGCCCGTCGGCCTCGTGCGCGCTGCTGGCGCATGGCGAGGGCGTGCCGTACTTCAACAACGTCGCCGCCGCCCTGCAGGTGCCGGACACCGCCGTGCGCCTGTTCGGCAAGCCCAGCGTGCATGGCCATCGCCGCGTCGGCGTGACCCTGGCGCGCGCGGAAACCATCGACGAAGCGCGCGTCATCGCGCGTGATGCCGCCGACGCCATCGGCGTCGAACTGCGCCCGTAAAGCAAAAAGGGGACGGAGGGGATTAAGTCGTTTGTGGCACAGACGACTTAATCCCCTCCGTCCCCTTTTTGTTATTTCACATCCACCCACACCAGGTGGTGGTCGCTGCCGTCGGCGATCTTCGCTTTCGGGCTTTCATTGGCCGGCCAGAACACGCCGCTGCCGATGTACTCGAAACCGGTCGAGGGCAGCACGTAGTCCAGGCGCATGGTGCCGGACTTCGGGCCGAAATCGCCGGTGGCATGGAACGGTGCGCCCTTGCGCTCGATGCCCTTGGCCGCATAGGCCAGGCTGGTCTGCTCGCCACCAACGCTGCGCGGGGTGGGGTAGCGCAACACGCGGGCGTTCTCGATCAGTTCGACGATCGCCTCATGGCGGCCATCGCCGTCGACCGGGTCGTTGTTGAGGTCGCCGAGGATCACGAAGCGCGCGTCCTGCGCCAGGCCGCCGCACTGGCCCTTGTCGTCGCACAGCCACGGCTTGTCTCCCTTGGACAGGTATTCCTGCCACAGGCGCAGTTCGTCGTGGTTGCGCGCGGCGTTGCGCTTTTCCGGGCCATCGAACACTGGCGGGGTCGGGTGCGAGACCAGCGCGTGGACCACGCCGGCCGGGGTCTTCACCGGCACGTCCCAATGTGACTTCGACGACAGCCGCAGCTGCGACCACACATGGTCGTTGTAGAAGCTCTTGCCGGTGCGCGGGTCGACCGGACGGATCGCGCCCGGCATCGCGCTCCACTTCAGCAGCTGGAAGCTGCGCACCTTGGCTTCATCGATCGGGTAGCGCGACAGCACCAGCATGCCGTACTGGCCTGGGTGCAGGCCGTAGCCCCACGCATCGTTGCCGCGGCTGCGGCCTTCGCCGCCGACCACGTCGTTGTTGTCCAGGTCCAGGCCGCTGGGCACGCCGGTGTTGACCGGGGCCAGGTAGCGGTAGGCGAAGTGCAGCGGCTTGCCGCCGCCGGGCTGGGCCACTTCCAGGTAGCGTTTCTGGAACAGGTCGGCGGCGCGGTGGGCGTCGTCGAAATCGAATTCGTTCAGCAGCACCAGGTCCGGGCGCGCCTGCTGCAGCACCGCGGCGATCTTGCGCGCGTGCTCGCTGTCGCCTTCCAGTTCCTTGATCAGGCCACCGGTCTCATCGGAGTACAGCGACGTGTTGTAGGTGGCCAGGCGCAGCGCAGCGGACGGCTTTTCGGTCATCGCAGGGGAAGTGGCGAAGGCGGGGGCGGTGGCGCCGCAGAGCAGGGCCAGGGCGAGGATCTGGGGTCGGAGGTTCATGCGCCGTATTGTGCACCCGGCCCGGTGTCAGTGGTTTGTCAGCGTCCGTCCAGTTCGTCGTCGAAATCGTGCCAGCGGCGGCCGTCGTAGGCTTCCAGCGGTCGATAGCGCCGTTTGTAGTCCATCTTCTGATGCCCGCGGATCCAGTAGCCCAGGTATACGTGCGGCAGGCCCTCGCGGCGGGCCCATTCAATCTGCTGCAGGATCGCGAAGGTGCCCAGCCCACGCGCGGCATGGTCCGGGTCGAAGAAGGTGTAGACCGCCGACAGGCCATGCTCGGTGACGTCGGTCACCGCCACCCCCAGCAGCTGGCTGGGCTGGCCATCGTGGCCGGGCAGGCGCATCTCCATGAAGCGGGTGTGTGACCAGCTGCCGATCAGGAACTGCTCAAACTCGTGCGGGCCGTGGTCATCCATGCCGCCATTGGCGTGGCGATGGGTGAGGTAGCGGTGATACAGCGCGAACAGGTCGTCGCGGGCGGTGGCCGCGGTGATGCGTACTTCCAGGTCTTCATTGCGGGCGGCACAGCGGCGCTGGCTGCGGTCCGGGGCGAAGCGGGCCACCGGAATACGCACCGCCACGCAGGCCTGGCAGTGTGCGCAGTGCGGGCGGTAGACCAGGTCGCCGCTGCGGCGGAAGCCCCAGCTCAATGCCAGCGGGTACAGGCCGCCGAGACGACGGTCGTGCGGATCCAGCACCAGGTCGCGTGCCACCCGGTCCGACCAGTACCCGCAGGGGTGCTCGCCGGTCTGGAAAAGCCGCAGTTCGTCGTCTCTGTCGCCGTGAATCGCCATGGGCACAGCATAGCCCCAGCCTGTCGCATTGGCGGCGACTGTCCGCCGGATGAATGGAACCGGCAGCGGCGTCAACCGATGTCGCACCCGGGCGTTGTTGTCTCCCGAGGGTGAAGTGATCACCCCGACGCAATCCCCATCCCCAGGAGTGACCCCATGATCCGTACCCCCCTGCTGCTGGCCCTGCTGCTCGGCACTTCCGCTACCGGTATCGCGCTGGCCGCCGATGCCCCGACCGCGCCGGCGCAGCGCCCGGCCAAGCTGGACACCAACGGCGACGGCGTCATCGACCGCAGCGAGGCCGCTGCCAACCCGCGCCTGGCCGCGAAGTTCGACGAGCTGGACAAGAACAAGGACGGCAAGCTCTCGCGCGATGAGCTGCCGCGCTGGCAGCATGGTCGCCGTGGTGGCCACGGCGGTGAGCGCTGGGCCAGGCTGGACGTCAACAAGGACGGCCGCATCAGCCGCGAGGAAGCCAAGGCCGATCCGCGCCTGGCCGCGCGCTTCGACGAGCTCGACCTCAACAAGGACGGTTACCTGGACAAGGCCGACCGCGAGCTGCGCATGAAGCAGCGTCGTGATGCCTGGTTCGCCGCAGCCGACACCAACAAGGATGGCCAGCTGAGCAAGGCCGAGTTCGACGCGGCCAAGGGCCCGATGCACGGTGGCCCGCGCCACGGCGGTCCGCGCGATGGCGCGGCGCCGAAGCCGCAGCGCTGAGGTTCAACGCAGTGAATGACGACAACGCCGGCGCACTGCCGGCGTTGTCCGTTACAGGCGGCCGCTGCGCATCAGTGAGTACACCACCAGCGCGATGACCATCAGGTTCATGGCGATGATGCCGGTGCGGCCGTACATCGATTCGAACTTCCAGTTGATGCCGGTTCGTCCGCGCCGCGCCGAATCGCGCGCGATCATCGGCGCCATCACCCGCTGCAGCGGCACCAGGCACTGGTAGTTGACCACGCCCAGGCCTACCGCCAGCACCGTCAGCTGCGCCCAGACCGGCGCCTGCAGCATCACAGCCAGCAGGATCGCCAGGCACCAGAACATGCCGGTGATGATGTTGAGGTAGAGGAAGCGGCGCACGTCGGCGCGCTCAGACGCCGTTTCGGTGTACGACATCAGGAAGCGGCCGCCGAGATAGCTGCCGATCGCACCACCGACCACGCCGCCGATCACCGCCCCCCAGCTTTCGGCCGGCAGCACGTGCAGCTGGCCCAGCGTGGCAGTCAGCGAGCCCATCGCGGTGCCGCCCGCAACGCTGGCGCCGCCGAGGCCAAGCTTGCTGCCGCCGATGCCGACACCGGTGCCGAGCAGCACCGCAGCACTGGCCGTGCCGGGCGCAGCCACCAGTACCATCGAAACCACCGCCGTAGCGAACGCGGCACTGGGTGCGCTGCTGCGCGCGAACTCGCCGAAGCGTTGCAGCAGGCCGTCGCGCACCAGAGCGCGGGCACGCGACAGGCGCTTGCGCACGGCGGCGTCACTGAGCCCGAGCAGGTCGGCCACCTGCTGCGAGCGCTGCCCTTCGCGGTAGTACAGCAGCAGCACTTCGCGGCTGTCGGCCGGCAACGCGGAAATGATGTCCTCGGCGGCGATCTCTTCTTCCACCCGTTGCAGGCGGTCGGCCGCGTCCGGGGCCGGGTCGGCGGCCATGCCCATCGCCACCTCGGCGGCCTCGCCGGTCAGCGGCCGGCCGCGCTGCGCGCGCAGCCAGTCGCGGGCCAGGTTGCGGGTGATCTGCCGCAGCCACGGCAGGAAGCTGGTCGAACTGCGCAGCTGGTGCAGCTGCTGCCAGCCCTTGACGAATGCCTCCTGGGCGATGTCCTCGCTGGCCTGACGATCGCGGGTGATGGCCAGCGCGATGGCGGTAACCGTGTTCTGGCAGGCCAGCACGATGCGGCCATAGGCGTGCTGGCAACCGCTGGCGGCGGCAGGCAGTTCGCGTTCCAGTGTCTGGTCGATCGATGCGGCGAACGTCGTCATGGCGGCGGCTCTCCTGCTGGGATTGTGTCCCAAGACGGAGCCGCGCGCCGAATGTGACCGGCCTTCTGCACGGTAGTGCCGGCCGCTGGCCGGCAACCTCATGACAAAAAAAGGGGACGGAGGGGATTAAGTCGTTTGTGCCACAAACGACTTAATCCCCTC